>JAKFCJ010000111.1:0-17008 GCA_036676705.1 Bacteroidota bacterium | reverse complement strand
TGATGGGGAGCGAGAGGTGGTCTGGTCGGATTTCGTCAAGTCGACAAATTAGGCGCTTTTACGCAGCACTTTCTGCGACGATGCAAACAAATATTTGCAAAAAACTATTTAAGAAGTGGCTCTGATAAATAGTCATTCTTGCTGTCCAGAAACTCTCGTACCTCGGCCGCATGTTGTGTGCCGGGCGCCGCTGCCACGTCAAGTAACAAGCCATTCACATATTTATGCACAATCGTGGCTATGAGAGATTGGGACGGCACGCCTTCTTCGAGCGCAAGCTTATGCAGGCGCTCAAGATCTTTTCCCGAAACGCGGATACTGATGCGATTATCCCGTCGCTTGGAATCGTCCAGGGAGTAATTCCTGAACTCAGAACGATCATAATTTGCCGTTGGCTCGTAATGTCCATTTTCAAATCCGGGAATGATCCCCCTGGATTCCTTCAGATCTTTTTTGTCCATGATCAAGGTACTGTCGTCAGAAATTAACGTCGCTTGACTATATAGCGGTCAGCATTTCGTACCCATTAGTTATTTTCCAAAACTCGCAATAGTTAAAACCGGCTTTGTGATGTCAGTCACAATCCGGAAGGAACCTTGGTATCTACGGGTGTTTTTATTATTGAGCTGGTGGAAGTTCTTTTTGGTATAACACCTTCCATTCCATGTAAGGCATGCCGTATACACGTTCACGAGCCTCTTCGTACGTGAGTATTTCTCCTCTCTCAGCCGCTGCGGCTACGTACCATTTGGCAAGGCAGTTGCGACAAAAGCCCGCCAGGTTCATCAGGTCAATATTCTGGACGTCTTTTCGCGCATCTAGATGCTGCAGAAGGCGGCGGAATACTGCAGCTTCAATTGCAGTTTTATCATTCATGGTGATTCTCCGATTGATTTGCAGTTAAAGCCTGTGACGGCGCCGTGCGCAGTCTGGACACGATTGACGTGCGCTCAGCCGCCAGCCAACTTCGCCTTGTATCCCTGGGACATTATATGTGCGAGCAATTTATCCCGATGATCACCCTGGATTTCGATAATCCCATCTTTCACGGTGCCACCAGTGCCGCATAACTGTTTTAATTTGCTGGCCATTTCCTTTAGTGCATCTTCCGAGAGGGTAGCTCCGGCCGATCCGTTTTTCTGGCTTCCAAGTTCGAAACCTTCAAAAAACTTCTTCCAGCCAAAATCCACGGATTCAGGATCAGAAGCATATTGCTGGTATAGATTGTCGATGGCCGCCACGTCGGCGTTGCTCAGATAGGAATGTGCATCCATAGTACTCAAGATTTGCGTAAAGGGCGTGCAAAGATACAACAACCCCCTATTTTTGCCTCCATGGAACAGCCATTGATGCAGGAAAAATTACAAGAACTCAGGAATTTATCCCAGGCAAGAAGCCGGCAGTTAAAAAAAGAGGCTTTGCGTATTGCTTTGTTCCGGGCTGCCTTGTTTTTGGGAGCTGTGTATTGGCTCTGGTGGCTGTTCCCTTCAGCATCCTTATTTGTATACGGCTTTTTCTTTTTGCTGCTTTTTTTATGGATGATGAAACTGCAGGCCGATAAAAGAAATAAACTCTCCTTTGAAACGGCCTTGCAACAGGTGCTTTCCCGCGATCTGGAGGAGCAAAAAGTTCAGGATGCTTTCAATATTCCCGAAGAACTGGAAAATCATCCGCTGGCAACTGACCTCGATGTTTTTGGTCATTTTTCGCTCCATTCGGCTATTCACCGCAGTTATAGTTCAGCTTCGGCCTTAAAATTAGGAAAATCGCTCATCGATTATCCCCAGGACCCGGCTACGATCCTCGGGTTTCAAAAAGAAATATTAACCCTTCGCGAAAAAGTGGAAGAGGTGTATCGTTTTTTTACCCTTTCCCTGCTCGCCTCCTTTTCTGAGAAGGAAGAAAAAGGACTGCATGACTGGCTCGGCAGCGCTCATTTTAAGGTTAATATCTGGCTGGTCCGTGGCTTCACTTTTTTGTTTTTATTGGTTGCCATGGGGGTTGGAATGGAAGTGATCCCCCTTCAGATCCTTCTGTATACCTTTATCATCAATCTGATGCTGGTTTATTTCCGGAATAAAAAAATCGCCGCGCTTCAGGTAAATCTTTCAAAAGTCCATCCATCCCTGGAACAGGTGGCTATACAAATGAGCCACTGGCAAGAATCATTGGCGGAAGATGCGGATAAACACGCGTGGGATGAACCCCGCCTGGCGCTCAGATCACTATCACGGATCATGGCCCGGCTCGATTCACGTTTAAACCCTTTGGGTGCCTTTATTTCAAACGGCATTTTTCTCTATGATCTCTCCACCATGTATCAACTCGAACTCTGGCGTTCAAAATATGCCGGCAAATTACCCGGATGGATGGAAGAGTTGGCAAAAAGAGAGGTGCTGGCATCAAAAGTTGCCTACGCGATGCGCCAGGGGGGAGTATTTCCCAAGCTGAGCGAAGCCACATTTGAATTGCAGTTCACCGATCTGGTCCATCCCCTGATGAAAAAGGAAAAAGCGGTGGCGAACACTTTTTCCATGGCCGATAAAGCAAGGGGTATTGTGCTCACCGGTTCGAACATGTCAGGGAAATCGACTTTTTTACGCACCCTTGGAAGTTCCCTGATCCTGGCCCACAATGGACTGCCTTTGCCCTGCACTTCTTTTACTTTTACACCCCTTCAACTGCATAGTGCCATCCGGGTAAATGACAGCCTGGAGGAGGATGCCTCCTACTTCTATGCTGAACTTAAGCGGCTGGCATCGATCACCGAATATGCCGGCAAACAACCCCGCGTATTCATTTTGTTGGATGAGATCCTGCGCGGCACCAATTCTGCCGACAAGCAAGCGGGTTCCCGGGCCTTATTGCTGCAACTGATCATCCATAAAAAAGCCAACGCTATCCTTGCCACCCATGATCTGAGCCTTACGGAACTAATGTCAGAATACCCCGAACAGATCGCCAACTATGCCTTCGAATCCCGCATCATCGACAATAAATTGAGCTTTGATTATACCCTGAAAAAAGGCGTTTGCAGTCAGCTTAATGCCATGTTCCTGATGAAGAAGATGGGGATTATGGAGTAAATTCATCATTCAATTCTATGGACTTCTTGCTCCGTTCGGCCTATCCTTCGTATCCTTAGGCAGGCTCAGGATGACGGCCCATTTGGCGTATCGTTCAATCCGTCCATCCACAATCCTCCAGTCCCACAGTCCTCCAATCCCACAATCCCACGTTTTATATGATTAAAATCACCTCCCTACCTGAGGTGCGTCATTTTTTTCGGATCGGGCAGATTGAAAATTTGCCAATCAAAAAACACGACCATTCATGACGCACATTGAGAAGTTCAGTTACGACAACAAAATTGTCAGGGATTTCGGGATTGCCACGGTTATTTGGGGTATCGTAGGGATGTTGATCGGGCTATTGGCTGCGATCCAACTTTATGAACCAGCTGCTAATCTGGGAAATCCGTACACCACCTTCGGACGTATTCGGCCCCTGCACACGAACGCGGTGATTTTCGCCTTCGTAGGGAACGCTATTTTTATGGGGATCTATTATTCCCTGCAGCGTTTATGTAAAGCCCGGATGTTTTCCGATGTCCTTAGCAGGCTCCATTTCTGGGGCTGGCAGTTGATCATTGTCGCCGCGGCAGTTACCCTTCCTTTAGGAATCACTTCGTCGCATGAATATGCCGAATTGGAATGGCCGATCGATATTGCCATAACCCTGATCTGGGTCATATTCGGCTGGAACATGTTCGGTACCATCTTGCGCCGTCGTGAAAAACACCTCTATGTAGCCATTTGGTTTTATATCGCCACCTTCGTAACCGTAGCGGTTTTGCACCTGGTAAACTCCTTCCAGTTGCCGATCAGTTTCTTTAAAAGTTATTACTGGTATTCCGGTGTTCAGGATGCCCTGGTGCAGTGGTGGTACGGACATAATGCCGTTGCGTTCTTCCTTACTACGCCTTTCCTCGGTCTGATGTACTATTACCTGCCCAAAGCAGCAAACAGGCCGGTTTATTCCTATAAACTATCCATACTTCACTTCTGGACCCTCATCTTTATTTATATCTGGGCTGGTCCTCACCATTTGTTGTATAGTTCCTTGCCGAACTGGGCACAATCATTAGGTACTGCATTTTCGATCATGCTCATCGCTCCTTCCTGGGGAGGTATGATCAATGGTTTGCTCACCCTGCGCGGTGCCTGGGACCGGGTACGTGAAGATGCGATCCTGAAGTTTTTTGTGGTTGCTGTAACGGCATACGGCATGGCCACGCTTGAAGGGCCTCTTCTTTCTCTTAAAAATGTCAATGCCATTGCCCACTTTACCGATTGGATCGTGGCACACGTGCATGTCGGGGCATTAGGATGGAATGGACTGATGACTTTTGCCATGCTCTACTGGCTTGCTCCTAAGATCTATAACACGAAACTCTACAGCATGAAGCTGGCAAACACCCACTTCTGGCTCGCTACCCTGGGTATCGCTTTTTATGCCATACCTATGTATTGGTCAGGCTGGCAGCAAGGACAGATGTGGAAGGATTTTGGTCCGGATGGTATGCTGGTTTATCCGGAATTCATCAAAACTACCTTGTCGATCGCACCGATGCATATCATGCGTTCAATAGGAGGAACCATCTACCTCACCGGGGTTTTTGTCATGGCCTATAACCTGTACAAAACAGTTAAAAGCGGAAGTCTTGTTGCCAACGAAGCTGCTGAAGCTGCCCCCTTACTCAAAAACGAAAATCATGGAAAAGAATACTGGCACCGGGTTATTGAAAGAAAACCCACCCTTATGCTCGTGCTTTCCCTGATCGTTATCATGATCGGAGGTGCGGTAGAAATGGTGCCTACCTTCCTGATAAAATCCAATGTGCCCACCATTGCGGCGGTGAAACCCTATACTCCTCTCGAACTTGAAGGTCGGGATCTGTATATTAAAGAGGGTTGTGTGGGTTGTCACTCGCAAACTGTTCGTCCGTTCCGTTCGGAAACAGAACGTTATGGAGAATATTCCAAAGCGGGTGAATTTGTGTATGATCACCCTTTCCTCTGGGGATCTAAAAGAACCGGACCTGACCTGTCCCGGGAGGGAACGGCAAAATTGTTCAAACAGGATTCCTGGCATTATTATCACCTGGTAAAACCGAGTGAAATGACGCAGGGTTCGATCATGCCTCCTTATCCATGGCTGACTAAGAATGAATTAAATACCAGCCAAACGGTTTCCAAGATCAAGGCCATGCGTACGTTGGGAGTTCCTTATCCAAAGGACTACGAGAACCAGGCATTGAGCGACCTGAAAAAGCAGGCTGAAAAAATCGCGGCGAACCTGAAAAAAGAAGGAGTTAGAAATGACGACAAGTCAGAAGTTTCTCCCAACATGGAGGTGATCGCACTCATCGCCTACCTGCAAAGACTGGGTACAGATATTACCAAATCAGAAAAAACTAATCCATAAACGATGTTTAAACAATTTATAAGCGGAGTAGAGGGTATGGATCAGTATCTGATCTTCTCCATGATCGTATTCATCGTATTTTTTGTTGGAGTACTTATCTATGTCGTCCGTATGACTAAGGAAGAAGTAGATGTCCTTTCCAATATTCCCTTAACCGATAAAGAAACTGATTGCCATGAATAAGCATAGCCTTCTAACCAAAAAAAACCTTAGCCTGTTCGCCCTGCTGAGCCTGCCAGGATTGAGTCAGGCCCAGACCTTATCTGATACCGGAAAGTTCATGAATTTTGGCATCACCGAATTATTGTGGACCATTACCCTGATCCTGGGTGTGGTTCTGCTATTCCTCATATTTGTGATGCTGCGTCTCATGAAGGAGTTGAAAAAGGGGACGCCGAACATGCCTCACACGGAAAAGCGCACCATCCTGGAAAGGTTGTTATCCCTGCGTCCGCTTTCAGAAAATGCAAAGCTTACCATGGACCATCGTTATGATGGCATCGAGGAACTGGATAACCCTACGCCCCCCTGGTTTAACTTCCTTTTTTATGGAACCATTGTTTTTGCGATCATTTATATGGTCAAATACCATGTGATCGGAGATGGAATGGTGCAGGAGAATGAATACCAGGCCGAAATGCAGGAATGGGAGGCCAAAACGGTTGTCAATCAGGCGGCAGATACGAACAAGATCGACGAAACCAACGTCGTTCTTGTAAGCGACGCCAAGTTGCTCGCGGCTTCTGCCGAGGTATTTAAGGTTAAATGTGCCGTTTGCCATGGTGAAAAAGCTGAAGGAAAAAACGGACCTAAACTTACCGATGCCTACTGGATCCACGGAGGAGAATTGAAGGATATCTTCAAAACCATTAACCAGGGAGTTCCTGAAAAAGGGATGATCTCCTGGAAGGGCGTACTCAAACCTGATGAGATCCAAAATATGGCCAGTTATATCCTGTCCATACAAGGCACAGTTCCGGATGGGGTAGGTGCAGAACCTCAGGGGGACCTGAAAAAAGCGGAACCGGTAAAAGAAGCCCCTTCTTCGGATAGTACGTCGACAAGCGGATCCTGAATCAGAGAAGAGCATGGAAGCAGCTAAGGCCAAAGACGAGGAGCACTACCGTGATGAGCTGTCGAACGTAGACAAAAAAGGCAAGCGCCTCTGGATATTCCCCAAAAAACCAAAAGGGGGTTATTACACCGCCCGTTCCTTTGTGGCGTGGGCGTTAATGGCCCTGATGTTTGCCGGCCCGTTTTTGAAATGGCACGGGCATCCGCTCTTGCTTTTTAATGTCCTGGAAAGGAAGTTTATCCTCTTTGGATTCCCTTTCTGGCCCCAGGATTTCAAAATTTTCGCGGTAGCTACCCTGGTTGGTATTGTGTTCGTTGTCCTGTTTACGGTCGTTTGGGGAAGGGTTTTCTGTGGTTGGGTCTGTCCGCAAACCATTTTTATGGAAATGCTTTTCCGAAAGATCGAATATTGGATCGATGGCGACTGGAAACAGCAGCAGAAATTGCAGGCTATGCCCTGGAATGGCGAGAAGATCCGGAAAAGGACCTTAAAACACAGCCTGTTTTTTATCCTCTCCTTCGTCATTTCAAATACTTTCCTGGCCTATATCATTGGCATCGATGAGCTGGGTTTGCTTGTTACCGATGGCCCTTTAAACCACCTGGGCAGCTTTTTTGCCCTGCTCATGTTTACGGGGGTCTTTTATTTTGTTTTCGCCTGGTTTCGCGAGCTGGTCTGCATTATTGTTTGTCCTTATGGTCGTTTGCAGGGTGTCATGCTCGACAAAAAATCGGTGGTGGTAACCTATGACCATGTAAGAGGAGAGCCCAGAGGGAAGATCAATAAAAAAGGAGAACAGGAAAACCTGGGAGATTGTATCGACTGCAACCTGTGCGTTCATGTTTGCCCGACAGGTATTGATATCCGGAACGGTGTACAACTGGAATGTATCAACTGCACCGCCTGCATCGATGCCTGCGATGAAGTGATGGTAAAAATTGATCGCCCGAAAAGCCTGATCCGTTACGATACGGTAGAAGGGGTTGAAAAAGGGGAGAAGTGGAAACTGTCTGGCAGATCCATTGCCTATAGCGCGGTTCTGGTCCTGTTAATGGGTGTTTTGACCTTTTTTATCGTTACCCGCGATGACGTGGAATCGATCCTAGTACGAACCTACGGCACCACATACGAATACCAGGGGAAGGATAAGATCAGTAACCTGTATAACGTGGAGTTTATCAACAAAACCTTTACGAACAAAGAAATAAGCCTGAAGGTTGAAGATAACACGGCGGAAATGGTCATCATTGGCGGCAAAGAATTTGTAGCACCTCCCGGAGAACAAAGTAAGGGAACCATTATGGTCATCATCCCTGTTAAAGATATTAAGTCAAACCGCTTTACCGTTCCAATTGGCGTGTACGTGGATGGTGAAAAAATTGAAACCTTCGAGGCTGGTTTTGTTGCCCCGATCAACGATTAAATATGAAACTACATTTTGGACATGGTGTATTGTTTTTTGGGATCCTATTTGCAGGATTTGTGATCTATCTCGTTACCCAAATGGTTTCCCAGCGGGTCGACCTGGTCGAAAAGGATTATTACGAACGGGGGCTGGAATACCAATCTGTGATCGATAATAAAAAGAATGAGAAGGTCAGCTTCACCTGTATTCAGGAGGAAGATGTTTTTGTGGTGAATAAGCTGGATACAGAGCCCGTTCATTCCTGTACCCTGGTCTTATACCGGCCATCCGATTCCCGTATGGATACAACACTGGGTATACCCCTGGACGGAGAATCAGGGAGAGTACAATTGGCAGGACTTGAAAAAGGAATGTGGCATTATACCCTCAGGTATCAGCAAGGGGAAGCCTGGTATTTTCAGGAGGATGATATTATCTGGAAATGATCTGGACGGCCTTTGTGATGGGTTTATTCGGAAGCCTCCACTGCCTGGGCATGTGTGGCCCTTTGGTGATGGCTCTTCCCCACAGCAGCGGTTATCGTGCCATCATATACCACAGTTCACGAATTCTGGCTTATGGGATTATGGGGCTCCTTATTGGTTTATTCGGTAAAGGTTTAAATCTTGCCGGATTTCAACAGGGCATTAGTATTTTCAGCGGAATTCTCATTGTTTTATTCGGACTCGGTTTGCTCCGTAATAAAACAACCTGGCCACCCTTTTTTATGAAATTGTACCAGAGATGGATGCAAAGTACCGACCTCGGATCCACCGCCTTGCTCGGCTTACTCAATGGCTTTTTACCCTGCGGAATGGTCTATGTGGCCATGGCCGGTGCCCTGGCTGAGCAACAAGCCCTTGAAGGTGCCTTATTTATGGTCGTTTTTGGCGCCGGTACCCTGCCCATGATGTTGGGGATCAGTTGGAGCAAAAACCTGTGGAGCCAGGAACTGAGGCGCAAATTGAATAAGGCTGTACCGGTTTTCACCATCCTCATCGGTATCCTGTTTATCCTTCGCGGAATGAATTTGGGTATCCCCTTTATCAGCCCCAAAATTGAGGCGCAAGAGGTGAAGGAGTGTTGTTCTTAAATTCCATTTCAACCATTTCGTCCCATTTCAATATATAACCCCATCCTTGTAGCAACGGGTCGCGACCCGCTTTTACAACGATATGGGATAGATACCTGGTGGGGAGAGGGGTAGTGACCAACAATTCGTTGTGCCTTATCTTCGCCCCATGTCCATTGCTCAATCCATCAGTCAACTGCTGAATATTAGTGAAAAACAGATAAATGCAACCCTTAAACTCCTGGAGGAAGGGGCAACGATCCCCTTTATTTCCCGCTACAGAAAAGAAGCCACAGGAAGCTTGGACGAAGTCGAAGTGGCAGCCATTGAAGAAGCCTGGAGAAAATTCCTGGAACTGGAAAAGCGGAAAGCGGCCATTTTAAAGGCTATAGAGGAGCAGGGAAAATTGAGTCCGGAACTGAAAGAAAAGATTGTGGCCTGCGGGGATATGAATGTGTTGGAAGACCTGTATCTGCCCTACAAGATCAAAAGAAAAACCCGGGCAACCATGGCCCGTGAGCGGGGATTGGAGCCATTGGCCAAGATCCTCATGGCCCAAAAAGAGAATCAACCGGAAGTAGCGGCGCGTCGTTTTATCAGCAAGGATGTTCCCAATGTGGAAGATGCCCTTTCCGGGGCCCGCGACATTATTGCCGAATGGGTGAGCGAACATGCGGCCGCCCGCGGAACGCTGCGGAATCTCTACGAAAAAACCGGACTTCTGGAAGCTAAATTGGTGAAAGGCAAAGAAACGGAAGGACAGAATTACCGGGATTATTTTTCCTTTTCTGAGCCACTTAACCGGGCTGCATCGCATCGTATCCTGGCCATAGACCGGGCAGAAAAGGAAGGTATTTTACGGGTTTCTGTGACAGTTGAAAAGGATAAGGCGCTGGACCGCCTCGACCGCTTTTTTATACGGGGTGACAATGCCTCGGTCGATCAGGTAGAAATGGCCGTGGAAGATGCTTTTAAACGTTTGCTGGCCCCTTCTCTGGAAACAGAAATGCGGAACATGGCCAGGGAAAGGGCAGAGGAGGAATCCATTCGCGTATTTGGTGAAAACCTGCGCCAGTTGTTATTGGAAGCTCCCCTGGGCAAAAAACGGCTAATGGCCATCGACCCGGGCTTTCGAAGCGGCTGTAAAGTGGTTTGTCTGGATGAATATGGAACGCTCCTGCATCATACCACCATTTACCCCCACGAACCCCAGCGACAAAAACGGGAAGCGATCGAAGTTGTGAAAAATCTTCAGGAGAAATACAAGCTTGAAGCGGCCGCCATCGGCAATGGTACAGCCGGAAGAGAAACGGAGGACCTCGTGAAAGAAGCCTTCAAGGGAAAAGAAGCCTTTCAGGTTTTTATGGTCGGTGAAGCCGGCGCATCGATCTATTCCGCCTCGGAAATAGCCCGGCAGGAATTCCCTGATCTCGACCTGACTTTACGGGGAGCCATTTCAATAGGCCGGCGCCTGCTCGACCCTCTTGCCGAGTTGGTGAAGATCGAAGCGAAAAGTATCGGGGTGGGCCAATACCAACACGATGTGAATCAGGAACGCCTGAGGCAGGTTTTAGAGCGTGTTGTAGTGAGTGCCGTAAACCAGGTCGGTGTGAACCTGAATACGGCTTCTCCCTGGCTATTGCGTTATGTTTCCGGTATAGGTCCGACCTTGTCGGAAAAGATCCTGGCACATCGGCAAAAAAATGGTCCTTTTGCCTCAAGGGAGGCACTGTTAAAAGTAAGCGGACTTGGCCCCAAAGCATACGAACAGGCCGCGGGGTTCCTGAGGATACCCTCGGCGAAAAATCCTTTGGATAACTCAGCTGTTCACCCTGAATCATATACCCTGGTGCAAAAAATGGCCAAAGACCTTGGAAAAGGTGTTGAAGAATTGATCGGGCAGGAGGCCTGGAAACAGGGCTTAAAACTGGAGCCCTATGTCACTCCTGAACGCGGACTACCTACCCTGGAAGATATCTTAAAAGAATTGAGCAAACCGGGACTCGACCCGCGCGGGGAAGCACAGGAATTTTCTTTTGACTCGACAATTAGGGAATTGAAGGATGTGCGGGTAGGAATGCGCCTGCCGGGAGTGGTGACGAACCTGGCGAAGTTTGGCGCTTTTGTCGATATTGGAATAAAAGAAAACGGTCTCCTGCATATTTCCCGGATCACCGATCGTTTTATCAAAGACCCGGCAGAAGTGTTGCATATCAATCAAAAAGTGATGGTACGTGTAACCGAGGTCGACAGCGAGCGCAAACGGGTTGGATTAAGCATGAAAGACTGATGGCCACGATAAAAACCCCCTTTACCCTGTTCAGCATCTACTATAAGCCTTTTATGGTTCCTGAAGTTCCTTTTGTTCACCCGATACAGGCAGGAAGGGCCATCCATGAGGGCTTCGGAATTGAGGGCGACGATACCGGTGACAACATATCGCACCTGAACCAGAACTGGGTGGAGCTCACCGCAGCGTATTATATCTGGAAAAATTATTCCTCATCCCAGCTGCCTTATTGGGGTCTGGTGCACTACAGGAGGTATTTTACCCTGCCGCTGGGTCTCAATCCTTTTAAGCGGATCTATTCCCTGAAGGCTTCCAAAGAAACTTTCAGCCGCGTTCTCAGTCCAAAACTCGAGGCATATATCTCCAAACAGCTTGAAGCCGGCAAGATCATCCTGCCAAAGCGCTACCACATGTACAAGCTAAAAAGATGGAGTGTAAAGCAGCAATATATTCGCGACCATGATGCCGACGCCTGGAACCTGATGGAAAAAGCGGTTAAAACCTTATACCCTGAATATGGGAAGAGTTTTGATCGATTTGCCGGCGGCCTCGATCTCTGTGCGTTTAATATCATGATAGCGAGCCGGGAATTTTGGGATGCCTACCTCACCTGGTTATTCCGTATCCTCGATGAAGTAAAAAAGGAATACAGGATAAGGGAAGACCCAAACCAAAGAAGAGTATTTGGCTTTTTGTCGGAAAGGCTGTTAAACGTTTTTGTGCTGCATCAGCAGTTGCATAAAGGGCAGAAGGTAAAATACATGCCTGTGGCTTATTTTTCCTGAAGATTTAGGATCAATTGTCGCGATCCTCGAAATCGTCTTTTTGGTTAATTCGCTGGATGATCAGGAATACGATGCCGATCACACAAGCCACCAGGATTACGATACCGACCATGTTCCTATCATTTTAATTTAACCGCGGTTCCAAACGCAAGAATTTCTGCGCAACCCTGCATGATCATGGCCGTTGTAAAGCGAACGCCAATAACAGCATCGGCTCCCAGTTTTTTGGCATCGTCGGTCATGCGCTTTAAGGCCTGCTCGCGTGCATCAGCCTGCAACTTCGTATACTCCTCGATCTCTCCGCCAACAATGTTTTTAAGCCCCGCAAAAATATCGCGGGCAATGTTTCTGGCTCTAACGGTACTTCCGCGCACAAGTCCTAAGGTTTCACTTACTTCTCTTCCGGCAATATGTTCTGTTGTTGTAAGTATCATGCTGCAAGATAGAAGTTTCGCGATAATATTTTTTCTGCATTCGCCGGAAGGCGCTGTTTAGGCGTTAAGTCGTGGTTTTATGGCACTTAAATTCCCGATTATTAATATTTCGTCAAATATAATTTTGTAATTTCATCGAATAAACTTTAACTTTAAACTCTCAAACGAGTTAGCCATGAATAATTTAGTCCGTCAATTACTCTCTTCAGCCAGTTACCGTTTCGAGCGGGTGACTGAGGATGCTCCACCTGAATTTGCCAATTTTGCCCCTGGCCAGGATGGAAGAACCGCGCTTCAATTAATTAATCATATGGTCAATGTGCTGGATGAAGCCGATGCTATCCTGACCGAACGCGACCGTGTGATGTGGCAATCCCATAGTTGGGAGGTCGGAAAACAGCAATTCAAGTTCGTCATGAACAGGCTTATCGACTTTATGCATTTGAATGTTGTAGATGAAGAGTTATTGGAAATACTTATTCATGGTCCAATTTCCGACCTATTCGGCCATATTGGCCAGCTCACCATGATGCGCCGCCTCAGCGGCAAGCCGGTTAGCAGGGTGAATTACATCAAAGCTTCCGTTAGCTTACGTCAAAACGGCCAGGTAGGTGCTGTCCGTGCCTCAGGATAATTTCCTATTCACATTTCTTTTTTACTCCTTTGTATCGTGAAAGATCTGAAGAAGTACTATATCCTCCCCGTTGACCCGGAAATGGTTTATGCTGCCCTTACGCGTGAGGCTACTATCCAGTTATGGACAGGGGCCCAGGCAAGCATGGTAGCCGAACCGGGGACAGAGTTTTCCATGTGGGATGACGATATCCTTGGAAAAATTCTCGAACTCGAACCGGGTAAAAAAATCGTTCAGGAGTGGTATTTCGACGAAGAGGAGGAATCCATTGTCACGATTACCCTGCATCCGCATAAAAAAGGTACTTCCGTAGAGGTCAGGCATACCGGCATCCCGGATGAACATTTCGAAAATATTTCGGAAGGATGGGATGACGTGTATATGGCATCCCTCATCGAATTTTTTGAAGAAGACTAAACCAGGATCTTCACGGGCTCTTCCAGCAGTTCTTTCAGGGTTAGCAGGAATTTAGATCCCACCACTCCATCAACAACGCGGTGGTCGCAGCTCAGCGTTACTTTCATCACGTGTCCCGGACGCATTTCTCCGTCTTTTACGATCACGGTTTCCTTTACCGCACCTACGGCCAAAATACAGGCATCAGGAGGGTTGATTATCGCAGTAAATTCTTCAATACCAAACATCCCCAGGTTTGAAATGGTAAAAGTATTGCCCTCCCAGTCGGTAGGCTGCAGCTTTTTGTTCTTTGCTTTTTCAGAATAAACTTTTACCTCACGACTAATATCGCTCAGCGACTTTTGATCGGCAAAACGCACCACAGGAACCAGCAAACCTTCCTCTACAGCCATGGCAACACCAATATGGATATGGTGATTGAAACGAATTTTATCGCCCAACCAACTGCTATTCACGGCCGGATGCTTTTTCAGCGCAATGGCAGCCGCTTTTACGATAAGATCGTTCATGGAAACCTTGACATCTGCATAGTCGTTGATGCTGGATCTCGCTGCCACAGCCCGGTCCATTTCAATTTCCATGGTAAGATAAAAATGGGGAGCGCTGAATTTACTCTCCGCCAACCTGCGGGCAATGGTTTTACGCATTTGCGATACCACCTGTTCGTCATAACCTTCTTTACCAGATACAACAGATGACCCGACGGAAGGAACTGCTCCGGGTGTATAATTTTCAATATCCCGTTTTACAATTCTCCCGAAATCACCGGAACCTTGCACCAGGCTTATGTCAATGCCTTTGTCTTCAGCCAGTTTTTTAGCCAAAGGACTCGCTTTAATTCGCCCGTCATGCCCTTCATTTACAGGGGCAGGAGCAGGTATGGATGATTTTGAAACCTGGGGGGCGGCAACTTCAGCAGCAGGAGCTTCAGCCACAGGAGCTGCAGCTTCAGCCTTCTTTTCCGTTGCCGGAGCAGCTGCCTTCGGCTCTGCGCTTAAAAGAGCCTGGATATCTTCCCCTTTTTCACCTACAATGGCGATAACGGCATCCACAGGAACTGCAGCGCCGGCAGCAATGCCAATATGAAGCAGGGTACCTTTTACATAGTTCTCCAATTCCATGGTTGCCTTGTCGGTTTCCACTTCTGCCAGAATATCTCCGGGAGCAACAGTATCACCAACTTTTTTGTTCCAGGCAACGATCACCCCTTCGGTCATGGTATCGCTCATCTTGGGCATGCGGATTATCTCGGCCATCTCGTGTTGTTTTTTTTTGGGTTGTGCAAAATTAAGCCTTCTCATCACATTTACCACCAGCATCTAAACTTTGTAAATTTAAACGAATCGGGATGAGGCGTCTAGGAATTTACAGCTCAAATCTTTACCTTTATTGTTGATTCCCTGCAGCTGCTTTTTGTGAAAGGAGGGCTGCCATTGAAACCACATTTTTATGCCAAGCGACGCATGCTGAACGCAAGAATACCGGGCGAGAAGATGGTTATGGATCTGGCGAAGTCTCCTTACAACTACACCCAGGCCAACTTACCCCTTCCGTTACCTCCCTCATTTATTTCTTCTTTTTCTTCCCTGCTTACCGGGAAGGAAGCTGCCAATTCGGGTAGTCCGGGTTCGCTTATTCCGCTCTATAAAGACTTTTTTAACCGCCAGTTTTCTAAAGATCTGGCTGAAAATACCCTGATCCCGGCCCTTCATAAAGAAGACCTGATAGCAACCCTGCTGGGAAGACCGGACTGGCAACTCGTATGGATCAGTCCGGTGGAAGACCCGGATCTATTAAAAATAACTTCTGTTAAAGATCACTATCAATTCATCCATAGCAAAGAAGAAAACGGATGGAAACTCTCCCCCGAACAGTTGGATACCTGGTGCAAAGAGAATAGCCAGCTCGTTTCAAAAGCCATCCTTTATTTACCCAGACCCCTTTCTGATAATGTATGGAAGGCAGGGGAGTTCAAACGTTTGTGCGAGGTGGCAAAAAAACACGGAGTCTACTTTTTGCGGGAAGAGTACGGCAGCACACGTTCCGATGAAAGTCTGCTCCATTTTTATCCGGAAAAGAGTTTTGTATTTTATAATCCCCTGTTCGGTACCAATGGTGCCGGTTGGGGACTGGGTTGTCTTATCCTTCCACAAAACGGAGCATGGAATACCACCTGGAACCAGTTGACCAACCAGGATGCCAAGCCCCTGATCAGCGGCCTGGAGATCAGTGCCCTGCGTACTTACTTTGAAGAGTATGCCGATATTGAGGCGCTGCATACCAATTGGGAAAAAGTGTTGGTCGTGCTGCGTAAAGAGATCTATGAACTGCTGTCGGTGAGCAACCTGAAATTCAAAAAGTCGCAATCCGGCAATTCCATTTTTATTGATTTTGACACCTATCGATCTCATTTTGGAAGAAGAGGGGCTTATAACTCGGTTGATCTGTGCAAACGTATCTTTCACGACTCCAGGGTAAAACTCGTGCCGGGGTCGGAATTAGGTTGTCCTCCCGGCACCCTGGTAACTGCGATGTTTCTTACCAACCTCGACGACCTGGTTTGGTTTCCTGAAGTGGCAGCAAGGAATATTGATACTTCCTTTTTGTACAAACAGTGCTGGAACTGTATCGATGGGGCGCAAAAACTGATGCGTTATCTCAATTCACTCGATTAAATTCCTGTTGAAAAACCAGGTATAACCTTTCCTTTTCACTGCTTAATTTTGAAGTATGGATCAGTATGAAAAACTGCTTCGTTTTGTTTATGAAAACGGGGTGAGCAAAACGGACAGGACAGGAACGGGTACACGTTCCGTTTTTGGGTATCAGATGCGCTTTGACTTGCAGGAAGGATTTCCCCTTGTCAGCACCAAAAAAGTGCATTTACGTTCTATCATCCATGAATTATTGTGGTTTTTAAAAGGAGAAACCAATACAGCCTACCTGAAAGAGAATGGAGTAAGCATATGGGACGAATGGGCCGATGAAAACGGAAATTTAGGGCCTGTTTATGGATACCAGTGGCGCAATTGGCCAAAAGCCGATGGCGGACATATTGACCAAATCCAGCAGGTGCTCGAACAACTCAAAAAATCGCCCGACTCACGCCGCATGATAGTCAGTGCCTGGAACGTGGCGGATCTGGATAAGATGGCGCTCATGCCTTGTCATGCCTTTTTTCAGTTTTATGTGGCCGATGGAAAATTAAGCTGCCAGCTTTATCAACGCAGTGCCGATCTGTTTTTAGGAGTGCCCTTTAACATTGCTTCCTACGCCTTGCTCACCATGATGATCGCCCGGGAATGTGGTTATGCGTATGGCGATTTTGTCCATACTTTTGGCGATGCCCATATCTATTCCAACCATTTTGAACAGGTAGAATTACAACTCAGCCGTGAACCGCGACCTT
>JAKFCJ010000110.1:0-37313 GCA_036676705.1 Bacteroidota bacterium | reverse complement strand
GGGGTGGCCTATATGATGGCCAGGATCATATTGAGACAAAAAAAACTGTCGCAGATAAAAAAGGACTTTATCAATAACATGACCCATGAGTTCAAAACGCCAATAGCAAATATTGCCCTTGCCCTGGATACCATTGAAAATCCCGAAATCCTGAAGGGAAACGGGAAGCTGCCCAATTACCTGAATATTATCCGTGATGAAAACCAGCGTTTATCCGGAAATGTGACAAAAATCCTGGAGATCTCCCAATTGGAAGAAGGAAGGGTTACTTTTCAGAAGGAACCTGTTCATCTTCGGCAAATATTCGAAGAGGTGCTCAACAAATTCGAACTCCAGGTCCAAAGAAGAGGTGGACGGATCAGCTTCCTTTATGAATCAGAAGCTGCAGGTATGCTGGGCGACAAAATACATCTGAGTAACATGTTTTATAACCTCATAGAAAACGCGTTGAACTACACACAAAAAGCTCCGCTGATCAACATCCAGATAAAACAATTCAACGTGATGACAGAAATCTTGATAGAAGACAACGGTATTGGTATTTCGGAAGGTGACCTGGAGCATATTTTTACCCCGTTTTATCGGGTCACAACCGGAAATGTGCATGATGTTAAAGGATTCGGACTGGGCCTGAGCTATGTGAATAAAGTGGTTACCCTGCATGGAGGGGAAATTCGGGTGAAGAGTGAACCGGGGAAAGGTTCTACTTTTATTCTTCGTTTGCCCGGAATAGTCACTGAAAAACAAAATGTTAACAGGATAAAACATGCCTTCTAAAGAAAAAATACTTCTGGTTGAAGACGATAAGGTCATGGCTTATCTGTTGGAAGAGAACCTGAAATCTGCAGGATATGAGGTCAGGATCTGTCATGATGGAGAAACTGCATTGGTATACTTCAGGCAAAGGCCTTATGATCTTTGCCTTTTAGATGTCATGCTCCCGAAAATGGATGGCTTTTCACTGGCCTCAACGATCCGAAGGGAAAATAAACGGGTTCCGTTCATCTTCCTGACTGCCAGGAACATCCTGCAGGATAAGTTAAACGGGTTCAAAACCGGAGCCGATGATTATATTGTTAAGCCCTTTGACATCCATGAACTTTTGTACCGTATCCAGGCGGTCCTGCGCCGGACCAACGGAGAAGTACCTGAAATTCCGCAGGAGAAAAAGCTGGGTGAATACCGGTTTTTACCCTTGACCAGGGAACTCATTAAAGGCGGGCAAACCCAAAAGTTAAGCGCCAAGGAGGCGGCCTTGATCAATTTGTTTATTGATAATCAAAATCAACTGATATCCAGGCAAATGCTCCTGCAAAAAGTATGGGGGGAGGATAATTTCTTCAATTCAAAAAGTATGGATGTTTATCTAACCCGCATCAGGAAACTTTTTGCCAATGACCCGGAATTGACCCTGATGAATATCCATGGAACCGGATACCGCTTTGTGGTCAGGCAGGAATCTGTTTAATAAAACTTCCTGAATCCTATAATTTCCTTCACTTCAGCAACGGTCTTAGACGCGGAAGCCCGGGCTTTTTCCTCTCCGGTTTTAACTGCACGGGCGATAAAAGCATGATCAGCGTCAACCTCTTTGATCCTTTCGCGAATGGGTGCCACAAAGGCATCCATGTCCTCTGCCAACTGCATTTTCAAATCTCCATAACGAATACTGCAATCGTTCCATGCACTTTCGAAATGCGCAATGGTCCCTGGTGCGGAAACGAGCTTCATCAGGTCGAAGAGATTCCGGATGGCTTCTGGTTTTGGAGAGTTGGCCTTTTCAGGGCTCATGTCGGTCACCGCCCTTTTTAATTTTTTGATGATGGAATCCCTTTCATCCGATAAAAAGATGGCGGTTTGTTCTCCCGAGGATTTGCTCATTTTCCCTTTTCCATCCAGTCCGGGTACTTTCACCAGATCCTCACCGAAATTAAAGGCATAAGGTTCCGGGAAATAGTCAACACCATACATGTGATTAAAGCGGTTACCAAAATTCCGGGCCATTTCCAGGTGATTCTCCTGGTCTTTTCCAACAGGTACTTTTGTTGCTTTATGGATGATGATATCCGCGGTCATCAATACAGGATAAGTAAGCAATCCCGCGTTCACATTATTTGGCTGCGTTCTGATCTTATCTTTAAAAGAAGCCACCTTCTGTAATTCACCCAGGTAGGCATTCATATTCAAAAACAGATACAATTCTGAAATTTCAGGAATATCGCTCTGGATATAGAGGGTGCATTTATCCGGATCAAGTCCGGCGGCCAGGTAATCAACCAGCACTGACCTTACACTTTTATGCAGGTCGGCGGGTTTAGGATGAGTGGTAAGCGAATGGAGGTCGGCAATAAAAAAGTAGCATTTATGCTCTTCCTGCATGCGTATGAAGTTTTTCAGCGCACCAAAATAATTGCCCAAATGCAGGTTGCCTGTCGACCTTATGCCACTAACCACTGTTTCCATGCTGGCAAAAATAGGCAAAAGGAGCGTTTACCCCACCTGCCCTGCAAGCAAATACATCACGGCCATTCGGATGGCCACTCCGTTTTCTACCTGTTGGAGAATGATGGAATGTTCACTGTCGGCCACTTCGCTGGTGATCTCCACTCCCCTGTTTATCGGACCCGGGTGCATGATGGTGATCTGTTTATTGAGGCTGTCAAGAATCTCCAGGGTTAATCCATATTGCAAAGTGTACTCCCGTAATGAAGGGAAATACTTAATATCCTGGCGTTCAAGTTGAATGCGGAGCATATTTGCTACGTCGCACCAGTTCAGGGCTTTTCGCAGGTCGTATTCAACTTTAACACCCAGCTCATGGATATACTTGGGGATAAGGGTGGTTGGGCCGCAAACCATCACTTCAGCTCCGAGTTTTTTAAGGCACAAGATATTCGACAATGCCACGCGGCTGTGAAGGATATCGCCTACGATCACTACCTTTTTTCCCGTGACATCGCCCAGTTTTTCACGTATGGAAAAGGCATCGAGCAAAGCCTGGGTAGGATGTTCATGGGTTCCGTCGCCGGCATTGATGATCTGGGCTTCAATATGGCGGCTTAAAAAAATATGGGCTCCTGGTTTGGGATGGCGCATCACGACCATATCCACCTTCATGGAGAGGATGTTTTTTACCGTATCGATGAGCGTTTCCCCTTTGGTAACGGATGAGGAAGAGCTTGCAAAATTGACCACATCGGCACTCAGCCTTCTTTCGGCCAATTCAAAAGAAACCCGCGTACGGGTTGAATTTTCGAAAAACAGGTTGGCGATCGTGATATCACGGAGTGAAGGAACCTTTTTAATGGGCCGGTTAATAACCGTTTTAAAATTATCGGCGGTTTCAAAAATGAGGCGGATATCCGCTTCCGTAATTTGTTTAATGCCTAAAAGATGTCGGGTACTTAGCGAACTCATTTATTTCCATCTACGGTTAAAAGCCAAACACAATCTTTTCCATTTTTCTCCATCCATTCCACCTTCACTTTATCGTTAGCACGTGTATCCACGACCTCTCCGGTATAATCTGGTTCTATAGGCAATTCGCGTGAATACCTGCGGTCGATCAACACGGCAAGTTCCACCTTTGCGGGGCGACCATAAGCAGTAAGAGCGTCCATGGCTGCGCGAATAGAGCGACCGGTGTACAATACATCATCCATCAAAATAACCCGCCTGTCTTCGATCAGAAAATTCATCGTATTCACGCTGGGTGTGAGGGGCTCATTGCTGCGCCGGAAATCGTCGCGGTGGAAGGTTACGTCCAATTCTCCGAAGGGGATCGAATTGTTACCGGAAATTTCCTGAACCATGGCATGTACCCTTCTGGCGAAGATGATCCCCCGGGGTTGGATCCCGATCACGGCCGTTTTGTCGAAGTCGGTATAATTTTCACACAACTCATAGGCCATCCGGCGGATCATTACCGACATTCGGTCGGCCGTCAATAGTATTTTTGGTTCCATCTATCCTTCTCCCAGTTCAAGGATCTTATCAAATTCCGCTTTTGTCAGCGGCATTACACTTAGTCTTCCCTGTCTTACCAATGATATATTTTCAAGCATAGGCACGGATTTGATCGTTTCCAAACTTACTGCTTTTTTTAAGGGACGCAAGGGAGCAATCTCCACAGACAACCAACGCTCATCTTCGGTGGTCGGGTCCTGAAATGACTCCCGAACAACTTTTGCAATTCCCACTACATTCATTCCTTCATTGCTGTGGTAAAAAAGTACCTCATCCCCCAGTTTCATTTCTCTCAGGTTATTGCGGGCCTGGTAATTTCTCACACCATCCCAAACCGTTCGTTTGTCTTTAACCAGCATATCCCATGCGTATTTATGGGGCTCCGACTTCACTAACCAATGTTTCATAGTATTCTACAGGGCAAAAAAAAATCCCATCAAAGATGGGATTTTTCAGGTGTATTCACCAAAGGAAGATTTTATTCTTCTGTTTTAGAGGCCACTTCAGGCTCGTCATCTTCAGGTACTTCAATTTTCGCAGCCTTTTTAGCGGTAGCTTTTTTGACAGTAGCCTTTTTCTCACGGGCATCCATCTGCTCTTTCAAAGCAGAAAGGGCGTCGAGGTCTCCAAGGGTATCTTTATCGCCAGTCGGAACTGCCTTTTTAGACGCACCTTTAGAAGCAGGTTTGTTTTCTTTTTTCTCCACTTTCGCCGTGCGCTCATCTTCTTTCCATACCGCAGTATGGGAAATGGTAATGCGACGGTTTTCTTTACTGAATTCGATCACACGGAATGCGAGGGTTTCATCTTCTTTCGCAATACTTCCGTCTTCTTTTTTCAGCTGGCGTAGTGGCGCGTATCCTTCAACACCGTAAGGCAATGCCACAACGGCACTCTTATCGGCAATTTTAAGGATGGTACCCTCATGCTCGGAGTCGATAGGGAAAAAGTCTTCGAAGGTATCCCAAGGATTATCTTCGAGTTGCTTGTGGCCAAGGCTTAAGCGACGGTTTTCTTTATCTACTTCAAGAACAACTACTTCCAATTCCTGATCTTTTTTCACGAATTCAGAAGGATGTTTGATCTTTTTGCTCCAGGAAAGGTCAGAAACGTGAACCAGTCCGTCCACACCTTCTTCCAGTTCCACGAACAAGCCGTAGTTGGTCAGGTTACGAACAACACCGGTATGTTTGCTGCCTACGCTATATTTAGATTCGATATCCACCCATGGATCAGCATGGAGTTGTTTAATGCCTAATGACATTTTACGTTCCTCTTTATCCAGGGTAAGGATAACGGCTTCAATTTCATCGCCCACTTTCATAAAGTCCTGCGGGTTTCTCAAATGCTGAGACCAGGACATTTCTGAAACGTGGATCAGGCCTTCAACACCCGGAGCGATCTCAAGGAATGCACCATAATCAGCAACGGTAACGATCTTACCTTTTACTTTGGCACCTACTTCGATCCCTTCAGGCAGGCTGTCCCAAGGATGAGAAGCCAATTGTTTCAAGCCAAGGGAAATACGTTTTTTGTCATCATCAAAATCAAGTACAACCACATTGATCTTCTGGTCAAGTTGCAATACTTCTTCCGGATGATTGATACGTCCCCATGAAATATCGGTGATGTGAAGCAATCCGTCGAGTCCGCCCAAATCGATGAACACACCGAAAGAAGTCATGTTTTTCACAACGCCTTCCAATACTTGTCCTTTTTCGAGTTTAGAGAGGATATCTGATTTTTGGGCTTCAATATCGTCTTCGATCAAGGCTTTGTGAGAGATCACCACGTTTTTGAATAACTGGTTAATTTTCACAACCTTGAACTGCATGGTTTGTCCCACGTAGATATCGTAATCACGGATCGGTTTGATATCGATCTGTGATCCTGGCAGGAACGCATCCATACCCATAACATCCACAACAAGTCCACCTTTTGTTCTTGTTTTAACGTACCCTTCAACAATGGTATCGTTTTCATTTGCAGCAACAATGTTTTCCCAGGCTCTTTCAGAGATGGCCTTTTTGCGGGAAAGCACCAACTGACCAAGACGGTCTTCTTTGGCTTCGATCATTACCTCCACTTCATCGCCAATCTTCAGATTAGGCATGTCGCGGAATTCCGTACGGGCAATAAGTCCATCCGATTTAAATCCGATGTTCAATACCACGTCTTTGTCATTCATGGCAACTACATGTCCTTTGATGAGTTCGTTCTCAGTGATCTCACTGAGGGTTCCGTCATAAAGTTTAGATAGTTCCTTTTTTTCGCTTTCGGAATAATTACCGAAGCCCTGGTCGTCCATAGACCAGTCGAACGCCGGAGGTTCGAGTGATGAGTCGGTGGCTTTCGAAGATTTTGATTTCGTTTTCTTCGGTGCCTCCTGGGCAACCTGGGTAGCTACATTTTCTACCTCATTTTGCTCTTGCGGTGTGTTTGTCTGTTCTGTCAAATGTTAGATCCTCCTTTACGAAGGGTGCAAAGGTAAAAGGGATATTTTACAATAGCAAATCAATAACCACTATAATAGTCCTCTTCATAATAATATTCCTGTTCCCTGTACGAGTCCTTCTTTTTCGGAAATCCGGTATAATAGCGAATGGCGATCTGTTCCGAATAGGTGGTCAGCTTTTCGTCGACCTTATCTTCGGCCTTCCAACTGCCCAGCTGACTAAACACCTTGGCGGTTTTCGGCAATCCATCTGCAGTGCTCGTATGTAAAGCGATACAGGCATAAGCCCATTTCAACTGGTATTGGTTATAGACCCGGAAATAATACAGGTAGCTGGTATCCTTACCCATCAGTACCATGTCTTTTTTAAGCCATACCAAACTATCCAGCACGATACCCTGTCCGCTAAAATCCTCACTATGAAGGATCGGTTTTAACAAACTATCCTGAATGGCGTAGGCCTTAGGGAATTCACCAGCCTTTTCAACTTCGAGCAGCCAGCTATAAAGTTCGAAGCGTTTTTCCTCTTTGGCAGCCAATTTGGCAACCAGGGCGGTATCGATCACCTTTTCCTTTTCAAATTTCAGTTTGAGCAAATTCAACTGGAGTTCTTCATCACTAACCAGAGCGGCTTTATCGATCAATTCAGCAATTTCTTTGTTTGTACTGCGGAATGGATACAAAGCATGGATCAAAGTCCGCAATTCATATGAGCTGTTTCCTTCGGATGAATAATATTGGTTTTCATCTTTCTTTTTAGCCGAACTATTCAAACGCCGTAACTCATTATTTGCATGGCGCAGGAGTTCGTCGGTAGGGTATTTTACCATCCCCTTGCTTACAAATCCGGAGTCGGCCAACTCAGCCAGCAACTCATATACATGGTCTTTGTATTCATCGAATTCAGTAAGTTCAAGGATATCCGGAACCAGGATACAGGCAAGTTCCAATGAATCATCCATTTTTCTGAAGATGCCATTCAGATTGTAAGAACTTCCCGGCAATGGCGGTGTTTTTACCAGGATTTCCCTGGCCTTTTTATAGGCGGTATCCGAACTTTGTCTGAACACGTATTCCAATGCCTTTAATTGCATGGTGGTGGTGTCGCCAACCTGTTTGTATTTATTCAGGTAGTACTCCAGCGATTCGGGACTTTTCGTAAAGGCGATCTCACGTCTTAGTTTAACCCGCAACGTTTTGCTTGAAGCGGCTGTATCCAAAATGCTGATCAGGCGTGGAACATCCTTTGCGTCAAAGGTTATTCCCGACAATCCTTCAATAGCAGCCTGAACCAAAAGGGTATCGCTGCTGGCAATATCCGACCAGAACTTATCCTTTCCTCTCAGGCTGAGACCCTGGTTGGGTACCGAATCAAACGGGGTAAACGTATTTAAAACGGAAGTAGCCATCGGGCTTAATCCCTGTGTAGTATCATAAGTAAAGTTGATCCGGTAAGCAGCATAAGGTGACCACATTTCGCGATAGAACATGCAGGTGGTCGTACCTGTATCCCTGTAACGAAAATCCTGGCTCACATAAATCCCGTTTTGTACACGTTCGCTTTTATCGACAAATAATCCTTCTTCGAGCTCCTCTTCCCAACCATTGATGATCTTAAAATATTTGCTGGTGTCATAGGGTTTATCGTATGGATCGGTATAGCTGATCGACACATCGATCGTTTCTCCGTCAATTGTATTATTAAGGGTACTGGAATTTCCGTTCCACTTGTACCGATACTGCCTGAAGCTCCGGTAAAAATCGGATTCAACCGGCTTAGGTCCTTTGTAGGAAGCATAAAGGGAACTATCGTGTACCCATTCGTATTCAGGGGCAGTTACCTGGTGACGGCGAACGGATTGAAGAAAACGCTCCACTTCAACGCCATTATTTCGCAGCATCACGCCATAAACAACCACGGAGCCATGGTGTTTTACAGCCCGGATGCGCATTGGGGTATTGTCCCACTCCACTTCCCACTCAAGAGCCAGGAGCCCGTCGATCTCCACATATTTGGCTGTTTTCTGAACAATGTTCCCGGTCGATTTAAAACTTGTGAGGGCAAAACGGAGCTCTGCAGTATCGTTCCTTACCACCATATTTCTCTCAACAGGATAGCTGGTTACAAAATAGACATTTTCCTTTTCACTACCTGAAAGGATGAATTCTTTTCTTTCCTGGCTTCCTTCCTGGTTATTTTTTAGGAAATTAAGCGAGGGTTTACCCGGGAACTCAAAGCTCAGGTGTGCATTCTCCACAGGAACCTGTTGCCAAACCTGGGCCGGAGCCTTGAGTTTAATGCTGTTGAAGAAACTGGATACCTGTTTGCTCTTGGCATGTTTTCCTTTTCCGGCCAGTTTCACGAGGATGATCTCATCCGGCAGGATTATAATGCGGCTACGTTGCAGATCACCGGAGCGGGTTTTGTTCATGATATCAAAACCAGGATAGCCGGATACCATTATTTTGTCGTTGCTGATGATGTCTCCGGGAACATACTCATAAAGGAAACTATCAATTCGCTCCAGTACATATTCCGGAGATTCATTCCATAAAGAACGATGGTAAGCCGTACGGGTCACGATATAATAAGAACCGTTGACCATATCCGGGAGGAGAATGACGGCGCTGCCATCGATATAAGGAATTTCAGTGGCTGTGCCCGGGAAATCCGCACGGAACATGCTGTCGGAACTTACAAAAGTTTTGACCGGATGACTCACGAGGATCTCGTCGTATTTTTTGCGGGATTTTTCATCCCTGCCTTTTTGCATCACCGGACGCACCGTATAACCGAGGCTCCTCAGCAATTCAATGATTCCTCCTTCACCCGGCAGGTGAGCCGCGCCAACAGCGATGAACAGACTTCTTTTTTTCATGACACTGTCAGCACGTTGAACAATACTTTCATTCCGGTCGAGCAGCATGTATTTGCGCTCATGGGGCGTGGAAGTGGCTATGTCAAGTGAGTCCAGAATATCCAGGTCTCCCCTTCTATAGGCATCTTCCATAATTTCCCAGTCGTCGGTATACCCTCTGTAAAACCGCGTGTTATCGGAAGTTTTCGGCTCAAAATCGTCTGAATCCTCTGAATAGCCACCGATATCCAGGCCTGCCATGGTGACGGAAGTCAGCGATTCGGCATAATCTTCCAGAGAAAGAAGTTCTTTATTCAGTTTCATCCCTGTCTGAAAAATAAACAGGTCGAGGTAGGTACGCTCCTGGAAATCCTGCATACCGGCATTGGTCCGGTACAAAAGGGCGTTGATCAACTGGTTATCCTGCGCTATAGCCATTCTGACATCTTCCATGCTCCCTTTTGAAAGCTGGAAGGTGGGATCATTAAAGCTATTTGGGGCACGGGTATAGTTGTAACCTTGTCCCAGGCTATACGGATTCAGCAAACCCATGGCGACCAGATTCGGTAACCATTCATCAGGCCGCGATTCCAATCCAACGACATCCACACTTTTCAGTGCGCTAAAAAAAGAGTCGCTTAAGTAAAAGGCCATTTTCGCACTGACGTGCATGGTACCAAAAAGGTAGGAAGGCTTTTCCATCCCGTTCCCGGTAATTTCCCATAACAGGCTTGGATATTTCTTTACAGAACTGTCCTGTTGTGCATTAGAAGCAAAACCAACAAGGATCAATACGAGAGCAAGGACACTTTTCTTCAGGATATTCATCATTGCAAAATAATAAAGTCAACGATATTTCCTTAGGTAAAGTACAAGTATTTCATTTTTCGGGGATCTCCAAATGGCTGCCGGCATAGTGCAGGGCCAGTTCCAGTTGTTCATTGGTGTCGAGGTACGAATTATCAATGACCCATGCGTCCTCCGCTTTTTTCAGCGGACTATCTTCCCGGGTAGAGTCGATCCTGTCGCGTTCGGCTAAATTGGCAAAAACTTCTTCGAAGGTCATTGCTGTGCCTTTAGCCAGGAGTTCTTTTAACCTTCTATGGGCCCTGATCTCCGGTTCGGCGGTCATGAACAGTTTTAATTCTGCCTCGGGAAATACCACCGTGCCGATATCGCGTCCATCCATTACCACCCCTTTTCCTTTTCCAAGGGCCTGTTGCTGTTTCACCAAAAAGCGGCGGACAGCGCTGATGGTGCTTACCTTACTTACATGATCGGCCACCCGCATCTGCCGGATCTCGTCTTCAACATTGACCCCATTGAGGAATGTAGCCTTCCCTTTTGCTGTATCCCTGAATTCGATCTGTATCTGCGACAAAGCGGCTTCAATACGTTCATCATCTCTTTCTTCGGGCTTAAACGGGATATGATTTTGCAAAAAATGTAAAGCCACCGCCCGATACATTGCCCCGGAATCTATATAAAGATAGCCCAACTTTTCAGCCAGAGCCCGGGCCAGCGTGCTCTTCCCGCAGGATGAAAATCCGTCTACAGCAATGATGATCTTTTTCACAGCGGGCGAAGATAAGCGAAAGGCCAAAATCAATTCAATTCGTCTTTTTATCTTATCTTTCTTTTATGAAACAAAAATTCTTCCCACTGATCCTGATTTCCCTGGTTTTATTCTCCTGCAAGGATGGCATGAGTGTTTTGGATCTGTTTAGCAAGGGACCGGAAAATCTGTCCCTGAAAAAAGATTTTGTGCTTATCGAAGTGGAAGGAGATTATTCCCTGCTCATTCCCAAATACATGAAAGAAAATAAGGCCCTGCATCCTGATGCCAGTCTGGCGTATAACCATGAAGCCAGGGAAGTGGCTGTTGTGGTGATTGAAGAAAACAGGTCTGAGCTCGAAGGTTCCCTGGCTTTGCTCGATGGATATAAGGACAGCGCCAGTTTTATTGAAAACTTTGCCACGATCCGGATGAACCTCATCGCTTCAAGCCTGGGTTTTCCTGAAATGGGGATGCCTGTTCTAAAAACGATCGGTGAACGCGATGCCGCACAGGTATGGCTCGAAGGACAGATCGAAGAAACACCCGTTGCCTATTTTTTGAGCTGTGTGGATGCCGGTGAACAAGTTTATATGGTCATGTGTTATACTTCTAAAGAAAAAAAGACGAAATTCGAAGATACGTTCCAGAAAATAGCCGACTCTTTTCAATTGATCAGTCCGGTTATTGAATGAGACAACGTTCCGGACCTTTCATGCATCATAAGGATGTAAAGTTACCATGATCAGCGCAGGAAACAGGTATATCACCCCGATCTTGCTCAGTATACTACTGGGAGGCAGTGCTTGCGAAAAGAAATGCATGGACGAGGTATGTACGCCTGACCAGGACCTTCAGATCGTATTTATTGATAGCGGAAATGTGAACCTCATTGAAGCCGGGCTTCTGACCGACTCGCTCATCCATGTATTTTCACCCGCTAATGATACGCTTGTTGGCGATGCAGATACAAAAAAAGGCTCTTACAACGTACGCACCAACCGCGATCTTGGACAATACACCCTGTCAGTTGGTACTTCTACCAACGTGGACTTGCTCGTCTATCAAAAAATGGTTCCCTCCGATTTCGAATGTTGTCCGGGTTACTGGCGTATTGACTCCGTATATGCCAGGGGAAGCAAACTGGCTGAGGTTCCAGGTAAAGGAGGGTTTTATCTTAAGGTAGAGTAAAAGTTTTCAGTGTTCAGTTTTCAGTTTTCAGCGAGATTCAACTGAACACTGAAAACTCGAACCTAATCCTGGCGTTCTAGCAACGTCACTCCATACTTCTCCTGAAACACCTTACTAAACAGTTCGGCATAATAGGCTACGGCATCGAGGGCTTCGAGTACTTCTTCTTTGGTTAGCTGATTCGCCAGGCAGCGGTATTTCACGCAGGCAACGCCTCCATCGGCACGAACACCGAGAGAGACTTTGTACAGCGCTATGTTTACATCCAGTATTTCTTCAAGGAACTCCTCGTAATTGGTGGTCGGAACCTGGCAAAAGGGAGAAATTACCTGAAAAACCGGTTGATCTTCAGCCTGAAAATAGAATAAGGCCTGTTGTTCGGTACCCAGGGTCCAGGCATCCAGATAGATCTCCAGCGTTTCGCGGTAAACGGTCCACTGCCCTTCTTCTTCGTTCCTGGCCTGCTCAGGGGTGATCCCCAAACTGAGCAAGGCTTCTTCAACAATTACCTTGATATTTTGGATGCTGTTCATGATCTAAAAGCTTGATCTTTTTCTTTTTTTCGGTGCAGGCGTATCGCTTTTTGCGCTTTTGCTTGCCTTTTTATGGGCTGAATCAAAATCAGGGAAATAGAAATCCTTTCCGTATGATTTTTTTTCACCCCCAGTAGCCGCAGGTTTAGGTCCACGATCACTGCCACCCCCTCTGTTCGAGAAGTTACGGTCGCCGGAAGGACGGTCGTTACCCCGGAAAGGACGGTCGCCACCGCGGTCGCCAAAACTTTTGCTTTTTGGACGATCCCGGTCTCCGCTGCGTTCCGTACGCTCGCCACCGCTTTCACGGTCGCCGGCACGTTCTGCTTTCAGTTCGCGGCCTTCGAATACCCAGTTGTTTACGGCTTCCATAAACTCATCGGCCATGCTGCTTTCGATCTGAACGAAAGAATACGAGCGTTTGATCTCAATTCTTCCAACTTCAATTCTTCCCAGACGCAGGCTGTTGATGAATTTTAACATGCCTTGTTTGTCAATACGGTCTAATTCACCCAGACTCACAAACAACCTTTCCATGTTCGCGCCGGAGCGGTCTCTTTCTCCGCGTTCCGTTCTTTCTCCGCGCTCGCCTTCTTTGATGTTCAGGTCACCGGAGTTTTCGTAATAGCTGAGGAAACGGTTGAATTCGATGGAAACAAAACGTTTGATGATGTCTTCCTTGCTGAGTTCGTTTAGTTCCTGGTAGATATGGGGAAGGAAGGTTTTGATCTCTTCTTCGTTTACCGCTACGTTATGGACTTTGTCGACCAGACTGAAAAGCTGGCGGGAACATATCTCTTTTCCGCTTGGCACATCTTTTTTCACAAAGGTGGCTTTCGCATATTTTTCAAGCTGGCGTATACGGCTTTGTTCTTTGATATGGACGATAGAAATGGCAATACCCGTTTTCCCGGCGCGGCCTGTTCTGCCTGCACGGTGGGTATAGATCTCCAGTTCGTCAGGCAATCCGTAGTTAATTACGTGGGTAACGCTATCCACGTCGATACCGCGTGCTGCCACGTCGGTAGCCACAAGGATCTGCAGGTTACGTTCACGGAAACGCGCCATCACTTTATCCCGCTGGGCCTGTGAAAGGTCACCATGGAGGGAGTCGGCATCGTAACCGTCTTTGATCAGTTTTTCAGCAACTTCCTGTGCTTCCACCTTGGTACGGGTGAACACGATCCCGAAGATATCCGGATTCAGGTCAACCACACGTTTTAAGGCTTCGTAACGGTCTTTTGCACGCACCAGGTAATACTCATGAGAGATGTTTACATTGGTCGCGTTTTTATTTCCCATCGTCAATTCGAAGGGATCGTTCATGAATTTTTTGGAGATGGCACGTACCTCTGCCGGCATGGTAGCCGAAAAAAGCCAGGTGCGGCGTCCTTCTGTCAATACGTTTTCGAGGATAAAATCAATATCCTCTTTAAAGCCCATGTTGAGCATTTCGTCGGCCTCATCCAGGATCACGATGTCAACATCATTGATCTTGGCAGAGCCACGGTTTATCAGGTCGATCAAACGTCCGGGAGTTGCCACAATGATCTGGGCACCACGGCGCAGTTCACGCACCTGTTGGTCGATGCTCGCTCCTCCATACACGGCCACAACGGCAATGGCTGGAAGGTTAACGGCATAGGAACTTAAATCTTTTGCAATCTGGTTGCAGAGTTCACGGGTAGGGGCTAAAATTAGACCCTGTGTGCGTCGATCATCGACGTTGATCTGCTGAAGGAGGGGTAGTCCAAAGGCCGCAGTTTTACCGGTACCGGTAGATGCTAAACCAATGAAATCTTTGTCGGTGCTGAGTAGTACAGGAATTGCTTTCTCCTGAATGGGGGTTGGATTCTCAAATCCAAGCGTTGTAACCGCAGCCACCAGCTCCGGAGAAACACCCAATTGTATGAATGGATTCATTAAATAAATTATGTCTGCTAAAGCCAGCCAACATATTTTAATGATGAACCGGCTTACCAAAAACCGCTGCAAAGGTAAGTCGAATTATTGGGATTACGCGCTATTGGTTTAAAATGGGATTGGGGATTAGGGATTGGGGATTAGGTACCAACACGCATGCAGGGATCGGTTACTTTTTGACGGAACAACATAGACCCCCCAGCGGTTCGGTGTCCCACCGAATCGCTTCTAAGCAGCGGAACAAATCAGGCCGCGAACCAGGCAACTTCGTACTAAACTTACCAGTCAAATAATAGTAATTCCATTATCTTCGAGAAGTATACGTCTATGAAAAAGTTTTACCTCCCCCTGCTCTGTATTCTTTTCGTTCAACTGGGTTTTGCCCAGACAACCCGCGATTATGCGGTAGAACTTCGGTCTGACTTTAACCGGACCAACCAGGAACTTAAGATCTATTGGCCAAAAGATACCAGTGCGGTTCGCTACGATGTGTATGGGAAATTAAAACAGGTTTACAGCTGGACCTTGCTGGGAACCCTCGGGAAACAGGATAGTTCCTTGCTAATCAATGGGTATGTCAAGGGAAATGACCAGGATTTTTGGGTAAAGAAGGTAAGAACCAATGATTCTGCCAATGGATATATCCATGTGAGCTATGATCCTTATATCAGCGCTGATAATAATTATGGGATCCTTTTGCTGGTGATCGACAGCACATACAGTGTTCCCCTGGCCGCAGAGATTGCCAGGCTGGTCGATGACCTGGAAAAGGAACGGTGGGAAGTGCATACCTATACCGTACAACGCAGCGACTCGGTCCAGAAAATAAAAAGATGGATAGAGGACGAATGGAAGGCCGACAGCAACCGGGTGAAATCGTTGCTCTTATTGGGCCATGTTCCGGTTCCCTATTCCGGGAATTTTAATCCCGATGCGCATCCCGACCACCAGGGTGCCTGGCCTTCGGATGTGTACTATGTGACCTTTGACCTCAACTGGACAGACAATACCGTCAATACCACAACAGCAAGCCGTTCGGCCAACCACAATGTTCCCGGCGACAATAAATTCGACCAGGACTATATCTGGCCTGCCCTTTCGAAGATACCCATGGGCAGGGTCGATCTGTTCGATATGCCCTCTTTTGGAAATGATACGCTATTGATGCGCCACTACCTCGATAAAAACCATACTTTCCGCACCGGACAAATGCAGGCAGAGAAACGGGCGATCATCGACGACAATTTTGGTGTTTTTGGCGGGGAGGCATTTGCTGCCAATGGCTGGCGGGTATTTACCCCGATGTTTGATACTGAAGTGTATGCCGGCGACTATTTCAGCTCCATGCGCGATTCCTCTTTTTTGTTTAGCTATGGATGCGGAGGCGGATCCTATACCTCTGCCGGAGGTATCGGCAACAGCTCCAATTTTGTGAGCGACAGTTTGCTGAATCCTTTTACGATGATCTTTGGAAGTTATTTTGGCGATTGGGACAACAGCAATAATTTCCTGCGTGCCCCACTGGCTTCCAAAGGCTGGGGACTGGCCTCTGCATGGGCAGGAAGGCCTTTGTGGATGTTCCATCATGCCGCTATCAACGAACCCATCGGTTTTGCGGCCATGCAATCGCAAAATGCCTGGCCCACTTACGAGGCCGGTTATTCGGGCACCTATACCCATATTGCCTTGATGGGCGATCCGAGTTTGCGTTTGTACACCCTGGGTCCGGTTGAAAGTGGCCTGGTTAGCCATGATTGTGCGAGTGGAAAAAGCCTGATCAGCTGGAATTGCGAAGGCAATGAAGCGGATTCGGTTGAAATATGGATCCGTTCCGGAAACAATGCCTGGCAAAACCTGGGAAGCCGTTTGGCATCAGATAGTTCCCATTTATACCCGCTGACCCCCGGAACCTATGACCTGAAAATTTATGCGATGGATTGGGTACAAAATCCTTCCGGCTATTTTAAGGTCTTGAGCCATCCTTTTGAATCGAATTTTATTTCTTATCCAACCAGTGTTGCCCTTTCATCCATCAACAAATTCTTTTTCTGCGATGGAGATACCTTCTTTTATACGGATAACAGCACAAGTATGCTGCCCTATGCACGAAATTGGGAATTAGACCAGGTACATCTGGGAACCACCAGTGACAGTTTTGTGGTCTTATCCAATATGCCGGGATCTCATACCCTGGGCCTGACAATAGAAGATAGTTTAGGGTGTATCCATACGGTTTCACAGGTATTCCAGCTTGCTGCTCCCCTATTCATTAACCAACTTCAATTGGAAAAAACCGATACCCTGCCTGCATGCGACAGTTCCGTGAATGTGTTTGAATTGAGCGGTATCTCTTCGGGTGCCAAACGAACCCTCCTTTATTGGGGCGATAGTTCGGCTGTAAAGGATACCGTGAGTAACGGATCTTTTAGCTGGACAAAGAACTTTTCTTTTGCCGGCACCTACCAGGGAAGGATCTATCTTTATGACAGCACAGGGACATGTGTGCTCCATGACAGTTTTGAAACCTTTGTGGCACCCAACCCTCCTCCCGTGTTGATCAGTCCTAATCCTGTTATCATGTCGGGCACTACCCAGGATTTCAGGGCTTCCTATTTTGATGCCAATTCCACCTATACCTGGAGGAGCAATGCGACCTTGGTAGACTTTATACCCGGCGATTCTGTTCATAAAGTGACTGCCGATTTTTACCCGAATTACATGGGCATCTATTTTGTTAGTCTTTTTGTGACGAACCAATACGGATGTAAAAATGATACCACCTTAGCGTTGGTGAGTTATCTGGCCTCTGTGAAAAACCCATCGGACCAGGCCTGGCAGGTTTATCCGAACCCAAGCCAGGGAATGATTTCCGTTCGTTTTGAGGAGGACACGGATATTATCGATTGGAATGTGCTTTCGATACTGGGACAGGAATTGGATGTCCGTATTGAAACCGTTTCTCCAGGGGAATTCGTAATTGACCTGGGCATGCTTCCAAAAGGAACCTATTTGCTTCGTGCACGGACCGGGTTAGGAACGCATGTAGTCAGGGTGGTGAGAGAATAGGGTGCAGGCTACAGGGTTCAGGGTGCAGGCTAAAAGATGTTTTTGTACTTATTCGGGAAACTTTAATTTGAGGTCGCGTAAACACGTTACCTGCGTCGAGGCCACGACATAATTCCTATACCATTTATCATCAGCGGGTACGAGGGTCCAGGGTATTTCCGGGCTGCATTCGTTGAGTATCCGTTCGTATACCGTAGAATAGGCCTCCCATTCTTTTGATGACCGATGGTCACCAGCGGAATATTTCCATCTTTTTACCGGATCATCGATGCGATCCTGCAGGCGCTTTTTCTGTTCGTCGCGGCTGATATGCAAAAAGAATTTGAGCACAAGGGTTTTATTGTCGAGAAGGTGCTGCTCAAAGGCGTTGATAAATGCATAGCGTTTTTCAATGAGCGCTCCAGGGATGGTTTTTTGGATGGAAGGCACCAGGATATCCTCATAATGCGAACGGTTGAATATCCGGATCATGCCCTTGGCCGGAAGTTTTTGAAAAATGCGCCACATGTAGTCATGCTCACGTTCCGTCTCTGACGGTGCTTTGAACGCGTTAGCCTGGACCCCGAGCGGATTGACATGGGAAAACACATGGCGGATCGTACTGTCCTTACCCGAGGTATCCATTCCCTGGAAAATGATCAAAAGACTATGGGAATGAGCGGCATAAAACAGATTCTGTAACTCGAATAATTCTTCCAGAAGCAGTTCCAGTTCCGCCTTGCAAGTCGCCTTATCCAGGGTTTCAGGAGCTTTACAAGGAATGTTCTTCAGGACTATTTTACCCATGTTTCTGGTTCCACCTTTCGAGTCGTGGAATGGAGCGGGTTCCCAGCCAGGCCAGTATGCCATTCATCCCCGAAGCTTTCATTTGCTGAATACAGAACTTTTGCATCTTTTCAGGTGTGTCAATTTCGGGCGGGGTCAAAAATTCGCCGTTTTCGTAGCACATGGAGCAGTACTTAGTGCTTATGGAACCATCTTTTTCCGTGCCACCGCCCTTTTTGTCTTTTTTCAGGGGGTAACCGCAGCTTTGACAAAATTTATACGCTTTCATGATAAAGTAAATTTACATGCCAGATCGGCCCTACTAAGGTACTTTTTTATCTGTACAGCTTCAACTTAATAAGGAGCTAAAGTCCTCAATAATACTCGTTTTGATGGACAAAACTTTTCAATTACCTTATCGAAGGCGAAATAGGTACGACTGGGAGATGGGAGGATTGGAAGACCGGAGACAGTCTAACCTGCCTGAACCCTGAACCCTGCTGCCTGCACCCTATTCACTTGATCGACAAAGCCCCTGAAGGGCACTTCCCAACAGCATCAATGATCGCCTCAGAGCTGGCCGCATCAATTTTGATCCAGGGTCTTTCTTTGGGTTGAAACACGTCACCCAGGTTCCGGACACAATTGCCGGAATGAATGCACTTTCCCGATTGCCAAACGACGGTTATTTCGCCGTTTGAATATTCTTTGGTGAGGTTGTTTTTGTCCATAGGATGATAAGTTAGGCTATTTGACCATGGACCATAGACCATGGACCATAGACCATAGACGGAGGTCATAAAAGTGGGAATTTACATTTCTATTTTGAAACTTTTTGTTGCTCTGCTGTATGCTTCAATTTTTAACCGATAATCCAAGTCAAACCTCCCAAAAGCCATGGTCCATGGTCCATGGTCCATGGTCTACCAAGTCATCCGTTTCCCCAACTCACTAACGTGTATCACCTTCTCAAGCCGGGAAATTTGCGTCTTCTCCTGCTTCGCCCGCATGATCCAGTGAAACACGACCTTTTTGTAGGAAGGAGCCTGTTTGCTAAAAAACTCCCAGGCTGCTTTATTGCTTTTGAAACGGCGTTCATAATCCGGATCAAGATCTACCGGGTCATTTTCGAAGGAATAGATCCGCGACGTATGCTCTTTTCTCAGTGAAAAGGCCTTTAGACCTTCCGGCTTCATCAGGCCCAATTTGGTAAGTTCTTCCACCTTTTTGATATTGATAGCACTCCAAATGCTCGTTGGCCTTCGGGGTGTAAACCGAATGCAATAGCTTTCCTTATCGATGGATCTTCTTACCCCATCTATCCATCCAAAACACAGCGCCTGGTCAACCGACTGTGACCAGGTCATGGAAGGCTTACCAGTATCCACCTTGTAATACCCCACGATCAGCTCTGTTTCGGTCTTATGGTTTTTTTCCAGCCAGCTGCGGAAGTCGGATTGGGAGGGGAAGAAGGTGGGGGTCATTTAACAAATAAGGGTCTAAGACAAACGGACTTCCAAATTAAGCAATAATCTTCAGTTTGAAAACGAGAGCGCAGCATTGGGTTTGCGCTGATTAGGGTATAAAATTTCTACGCGAAACTGGATTGAATGAAAAAGCCATTATTGCCTACCTTTATGTCATTGTTTAATTCTAGTTTATGCCACTACGATTTATCTTTTCCCTACTATTTATTGCTCCCCTGAACGCATTTGCTCAATGGGATTCGGATCAGGCGATATACCAATTGGGTCGGATTGATGAGGGGACCGAACATCGACTTTTTGGGCAATGAGCCGCGTATTTACATTCGCTGTGATAATAGACATTAGGGAAGCGGAGCCGGATAAATTAATTTTTATTAAATTTCGGTATGAATCGTACTTTATGGATTTTATGCTGTTTGATGATTTTATCCCCGGCATGCAAAAAAGATGAGCTCAAAGATTCTCTGATAAAAGAGGTGATAGGAGAACATTCATTTCATATCCAGTCTTATTATTGGGATGGAAATCAGGTGGTGCCACGGAGTTTTAGCTTCAATGATTTATGGGAAGTGGAATCCCCCAGCCCAGATAAATTACGGTTTCATAAAAGGAATTCCTATAATCAGTTTTACAAAACGTTTGAAACCGAAGAAATTAGAAGAAGTGGGGATGGATTTTATTTCACCATCCGCCCGAATGTCTGCCAGCAACCCTATTACCCTTATTTTCACACTACTTACAAAGGCTTTTTCAACTTTGATTTTAAAAAGAAGAAATACCACGGACATTACAACAAAAAAGAGAGAAAGCTACGCTTTTATTTGGCTCCCGATGCTTTGGGAGAAGAATACGAAATCTGGGAATCTGTCCGGTGATGTTTAATAAAAGTAAATGCATTTTCCTGCTTTATCTGCATTAACTGACTTAAGATGTATTGGCCCTGTGGTCCTCGTGCTGGACCAGCGCGGTGTTGTAGTCGTTTTACTTTCCGTTTTATGGAGTCTGCTTTTTCCAATACCTCAGCTCCAACATTGAATTTCGTATCCTGTGTTTCGCAAATCAATACATTCACTTTCTGAACTTAAAAAGATGAAGGTTATATGAAATGTCGAGAGTTGGAACAACTGTATTGGGTGTACTAGTAGGGTGTGGTGAATCATCATAATGGCTTATACTCCCAATGCCAATTTTAACGGACAATGAACCGTGATCATAATATTTCTTTAGACCAGCATGAATACTTCCTATAGAGCCGTATGACCCCATAACACTCGCACCAACTGTAATCCACGATGGACGCTTGCGTTTCTTTAATATTTTAAGTATTTCTATGTCCCCATTAATTGAAAAATAAGGTTCTCCACCCAGAAATATTACACCAAGACCGCCATCAAGTCGCCATATCTTAACCCCCAATGTTGGTCCAAACAATGCTGGATGCGTCACACCCACTCCAAAGGAAATTCTTGGGTTGAAATACTCTGAAAAAAAGCGGCATATTGTTTCTTTACTCTGTTGTTGTAAAAACGTGTTTGCCTTCTTAGCGCTAAAAAACTCCCTGTCTCCAAAAGGTAAGGCATACAAACGATAGGAAAGTTCGCCGTATGGGTACCAACGGGGATTGTGTTGGGTATATGGTTCAAAGGTGGAATTGTATGTGTTAAGTGCTCCTATTTTTAACGACAATCGTGAACGCTTTGTCACTTGTTGGTTTATCCCTGCAAGAAACGCAAAATTTTCTTTCTCTGTCCACGATGTGGATGTTTCATGACCTTTAAAAAAGCCACCAACTGAAGCAACAATGTTAGCAGGTTTGCCTTTATAACCTCTCATTTTGTTCACTTCAACACCGAGCTGAACGGAATATACATATTCTGCATCTGAAACATAATAGACAGGACTCATCTCAAATTCAAATCGTCCTAATTTAATCGTCGGTTGAGGCATGAATCCATATGGTCTTGCACCTCCAATACCCACAGAAATTCCGGGGTTTAAGTTTTTGCCGAAAAAAGATAGCCAATTAAAGTTTTTGCTTGTGTCAACCTGACCTAACACATTCATTGGCAAAATGAATATTAACCAAAATTTTAACAGATTCAATATCGTTAATTGTTTCATATTCAAATGCTCAAGCCTTTAAATATTTCTCATCATACAAATAATAATAACAAATATTACTATATCTTTTGTTAAATGCACTACAACTCGTTTATATGAGCAATAAACCTGCACCTATTCATCCGATACGGGAGGATATCGGCAGGTTTGTTGCCGGTTATTTAACAAAATAATTGGGTGCTCATTTGCAGCGTATAATGCAAGGTATCCATTTTTCAGATTAGGACAAAAATGAGCTTGAAATAAGAGGAACAGGGCTGTTGGTCCATGTTTTCCGTTGAAAGATTTGTCTGTCCACAACCTGTCAAGCCGATTACCAGAATGAAGGTCAAAATTGGTAATTGATTCATTTTTGCTTCAACTTAGGGTTTAAGGTTTTGCGGAGTGCGCTTTTTGTATTCATGATAATTACTTTTAATGACTTGAAATGCTCTGTATCGAAATACTCTGGCCTTTTCGGGATCCTCAAATGAATTGTATCCTTTTGGAAACCCTTCCTCCTTGTAAAAATGTCCCGTAAATTTGATTATATCGCCACTGTAACCAAGCGTGTCTGGTAAAGTCAATGAATCGTTTATTGGTACGACATAAATACTCAAGTCAGCAAGGGTATCACCAAGATTATCGTGATATTTTCTAATGTCCTCCTGAGTTGCCCAATTTGCACAATCGCAGGCCCAGGCTATGTACGATAAATCGATAGTCTGTTCTTTTTCTTCAAGTTTATGCTCTCCAAAGTCTGTACAAGAAAACAGGAACATGGATATTAGTATTGAAATTCCCGGCCGCATAATTGGTGTCGTCATAAAGAGGCATTTGACCTCTTTATTTGTGCAATAAAACTACATCTTTCTTCGGTATTACCGGTCGCAACTGATAAACTGAATTTCATCCTCTTTATAAACTAAATGCACTCGCAGACTATCAAATCCGTAGTTCACCCATAAGTCCCTTAAATAGAAAGTCTGGTCGTTAAAAATCCTGTAAATTATATTGTCAATATTCATCCCTGAATCCAGATCAAAATAACGAGGATCCAGGATGGCTTTATCATTATAGGAATTTAACACAAGTGTATCATTGATATTCTTCCAGTCGCAAACGGCAATCATATATAAGGAATCTGGAATACCCGAAACATGCTTTACCGCGAGAATACAATGTGTGGGAGAGAAAAATAAGATCTTCATGCCATTTGCTTCAACCGGTGCCTGGTTAAAGAAGATATTGTGGTTGAATGAATAGATCGTATCCAGTTTCTGCGCTTTCAGGGAAGAAGCAAAAAGAACAATAGCAAGGTAAGTAAGTACTGATTTCATTGGTTATGAAAATCTACTATTAAAGAAACTTTCCAGCTTATTTTGAAGAAATTTTGGCGGATAGACATGTAAAGTTCCAAACGCAACCAAAAACCAACCTGTGATTGAAAGGATTTGATTTGGAACCGTATGAGTCCTATCCGATCCGTCCATGCTATAAGTGATTTCTTCTACGAAACCCGGTGTTAAAGAAATTGCACAAGCGATCAAGCCTGATAGTCCTATTAAAATCGAAACATAAAAGTGCGTTCTCCACCACTCATTTAGTTTTCTGTTCAATCGGACAGGAAGTCCGACAAGCCCACATACGATTACTGTTACGACCGACAAGAGTATAGCAAAAATCGGTTGAAGCACAGTCAGTCCAATGAAATTGGCTATTCCACCCCGGTAGTCGAACATAGCAAAGAGCATGTACAGACCAAAAGTCGTCACCAATGTCAATCCGACCTGGAACAGAATTATAGCTATGTTGAATAGTCTGGACTGATTAGTTTGTTTGCGTCCGTTCACATCGATCCTTAATTACATGAATAAGCCTGTCCTGAAAATCTGTCAAAAGGAGTTTTCCCCAAAAGGCGCCGTAGAAATTTACTTTTGTGTTAAGCTGGTAGGTTGTTGTCAGGAACAATTCGGTTTGTCCTTCACCAATTTCTTTTAACTGATAGGTGGCGTTTAAAAATTTGAAATGTTGACCCTGCAGCATATGTCTTTCGAATATCGTTCTGTTCGTTGCGGAAGGAATAATCGTAATGTCAAATGTTACTGAACTATTCCTGTGCCATTCAATTATACTTTCCTGAAACTTCAACCCTCCCTCAAAGTGTCCTATCCTTTTTCCGCCTATTGTGTCTTTGTCTAGTTCGGCATAAAGCGGCCTGGGAATTCCGGCGTAATTAAAAAGTCCTTTCCTGTATTCCGATTCCTGGATCCTGTTCACGCGGACAATATTTTCCCAAATGCCGGCTTTATCCGCATTTATCAGGATGGAAGAAGTTGTTACAAAACTTTCAGTTGGTGTTGGAAAGTGAGGCTCTATAAAGCCCGTCAAAAAAGGGAGCAGTAAGATCGAATATAAAATCCCGTTTTTCTTCCTGTAACTCAGGATGGCCCAGCCGAACAAAACACCGGAAATACCTGCTGCAAACAAAAAAGGAACGGAAATCATCAGGATGCAAATTATGTCTTCGTGTCCGGTCCAATAGCAAAGGATAAAAAATGTCAGGACGGACAAAATCGGTCTGGAAATTCTTACCCCGATATCATCCAGATCTTCTTTGGATGCAAAGAGTAAAGGGGTCAAACCTACCAGGATCGGAAGTATCCAAACAAAAGTCACGGAAAACAAGTCTGCAAAATCTCCTCTAAAGTTTAAGCCAAAAAATATCCGCATCAGCAGTCCATAAAGCCCGCCGACTAATATTCCTCCAAACCTTGCGTATACCTTTTTTTCCATTTTGTTTGTTTGCTTTATTAATGCCGGCGCAATCAAACATTGAAAGCCAAAAGCTCCTTCTCCAGGCTTTCACTCTGATCGCATAAGGCTAAATTTCGTCTTTTTATTTGCTGTCATCACGCCCGTGGCTACCAAACTCATTATTCCATCATAGCTCACCCATCGCCCGTCGTTGATGGAAAATTCAGCCACCCCTTGAAGCGTAAATTTCATCATGGTTGCTTTTCCTCCTTCCTCATTGGCGTAAAAGGATGGGGCAGAAAAGCTGCCATTTACAAATTCAATAATTGTATATTTCAGCACCGCTATCGTATCCCCGTCCACTATTTTAAGATCTGTGAGCATTACTTCATTGATCTTATACGATGTGTCACAGTCAAAATTCTGGTCATTGGCGATCAGGTTAACCTCAAGAGGCCACGTGTCACCCACCCGGATTGGTTTCCCGGGTAGCTCAAAGAACATGGCGATCAAATTCTTCTGCGCGCTTTTGATCCAGAAGCTATGGATCCCGCCCGTTTCATAAACAGAGCCGCGAAGCATTACCCCTTTCGACATTTCCTGCAACATTTTTAAAACCTCTGCTTGTTTTTGGTCCGTGGTATCAAAGACCATTTCGTCATCCGGAATTTTCGGTTTTGTGGTCATTACGATATCGATCACACCCTTGCCTTTGTTTGTGAGTGTCGTAACGTAATCCTGGTTTTTTTGTACATCATTGAGCCGCTTAAAAAACGCTTTGCTTTCTTCAAGTCCGTTTTTTGTGCTGTCTGAAAAGGCTTTGCCTAAAATTCCAAAATCCATTTCAAAAGAAGCGGTATCAATATCACTCATAACCGTGAAGTAGGTGAGTTTTTCATTGTGGGCTACTTTCCATTGCAACCTGACGGCAGTATTGTTTTGGCCGATGGTGCTGAAGGTAATGACCGATAATAATAGTGTTAAGACGGGCTTCATATTCACTTGTCCTTATTTCTACCTGCTGATATTCGAAGCAGTTTCGGCATAAAACTACGCATATCTGCTGAATAAGCCACGATTAAGTCCATTATGCTTTCCTGAACCAAAACTTGCTGAGTTCCGAAGCAAAACTCGATTAGTTTCAGACCAAAACTTGATTAGTTTTAGATAAAAACAAGCTTAGTTTTTAAACCAGATTAATGCTTAAAAGCTCTCTCCCAATGGTTTGAATTCCACGGTCTTATCGGCTCCCCCCACCGTCGCCCTTCGACACGGCGTGAAGGTACTTCTTCTCCTGATGTTCCGTCTGCCTGCTCAGGGTGACGATTATTTGGATTTGGAGTGCCGTTTGCCTGCAGCACCTTCGCTGAAAAAGCTACGGTGCACGCAGTCATGGTGACTTTTGATAGTGCATGAACTTAATCGTGTAACCTGAAACCAACTGAACACTGAAAACTGAACACTAAACCGCCCTAACCCCAGTCCCCTCCAAAACTACCTTCCTATCCTTATACAAAGCCCCAATCGCCTTCTTAAAGGCCTTTTTGCTGATGCCAAAGGTGGCATAAATTTCATCGGGGGAACTTTTGTCGCTGAAAGGGAGAAAGCCGGAATTCTCGGATAAAAGCCGCATGATCTTGTCGGTATTCACCTCGGTGGCCTTTTCATAGCCAATGGGTTGTAAGGAGATATCGAGCTTATTGTCGGGACGAACCTTTTTCACAAAACCCTTTAATTTTTGTCCTACCCGGAGGCGCTGGAACACTTCATTGTCGAAGATCAGCCCGGAAAATTTCCCGTTGACAATGGCCGAATAACCCAACTCGCTGTGGTGATAAACGGTAAGATCCACCTCATCGCCCTCCTCCACATCAAGCAGCTTGTTGTCCAAAAACTGGTCGAGCTTGGCGCTGCCATAAAGGCGGTCGGTTTTTTCATCCAGGTCCAGGAACACCATATACCAGCGGCCCTCTTCCATATTCACCTTCTGCTCGGCAAAAGGTACCATCAGGTCTTTTTCCAGTCCCCAGTCGAGGAAAGCGCCCAATTGGGTTACGGCCTTGCACTCCAGGAGGGCAAACTCATGCATGTGAATTTTAGGGACCAGGTTTGTAGCGATCTTCCGGTCTTCCGAATCGCGGTAAACGAATACGCGGAGTTTATCACCGATCTCAAATTTCTCCGGACAATATTTGGTAGGCAGCAGGATATCCTCCCCCGCCTCATCACCCAAATAAAGACCCACACTGGTCTGGCGTAAAATTTCAAGTTCGTTGTATTGGCCTATATGGATCATGCGGGACAAAGGTCTGATTTTATTTTATTCTTTGGTGTGACTGCTCCTACTTTGCTTTCGCCTGAATAATTGACGCGGAGGCGCAAAGGCGCGGAGGAATTGATTGTCGCAGCGCCTCCGCGTCTCCTATTGGTGCGCCAGCAGTCCGGAGAATCGATCCCAGAGAAGCGACCAGAATTGCCGATGCGCCTCCTGCTCCTCCGAGCGGATGGAAATAGAAAAATGCCAGATGCGGAAATAATCGGGATCATCCAGGCAGCCCATTCCTCCTTTTTTGTCGGGACGGTAATTCAGGTTGGACTGTGGAGGTTCTTCGTTCAGTTCTACCGGACTCTCCTGGCTGTTCAGGGTAGTATATACTTCGACCAGGGCTTTTCCCAATGGCAGGCGCATTTCGGGGGTGTAAGCAATTTTAAGGTAGCTCAGCGGATTGAGGTCGAGGCCGGAACGTTCGGGAGAATAGCTACGGGAGTAAAGGGTCTGGAGACCGGGGTGGTGATTGATGCGGGTGATCAGCTCTCTTAATTCTTCATCGAATTTCCAATAGGCATCCTGCAGGGTGAAAACGTTTTCTTCCAGATCTTTTTGATAATAAGTTTTTGATACGGCCGCCAAATAATCCATAACAGCCACTGCTTCAATTCGAATACTTGCTAAAATCCGGATCGCCTGATTCGGCTGCTTCCGGGTTTATTTCCCCTTCGATGATCTGGTTGATCCTGGGCTGGAGCTCCCAAATCCTGGCAAACAGGAATAAGATCATAAAAAACTCACCCACTACTTCTTCCCGGTTCACCTTTCTTTTGAGTAGGGCCGTTTTAAACGCTTTGGCCGTATAATAAACAGCATAGAATATACAGGCCAATGCTATAAAATGCATCAAAAACAATAAGCCAACGGCACCGCCATGAAACCAGTTTGGAATAGCAAAATCGCTTTTAAACAGCTGATATAAAAACTGACCCACCAATAAGGCATACATAAAAGGGATCACAATACTCACCACAATAGGCAAGATCCTTAGCCTTTCCTTTATTGGAGTATATTTTCTTAATCCGAACGCCACTGAAAAAAACCAGCCAAATTGTACGAGCATGATCAGGGCAGCAACACCGAAAATGAGTGGGAGCACGTCGGCCATCGAACCTAAAAACACCTCATCAACCATTTCGGGATCATCTCCTGGTTTCGGTATAGCAGAAAACAACTTATCCATCCACCAGAATTGGATCAAGATGGGAATACCAAAAAGGGGAACAAAAATCTGCCAGTGTTTGGCTTTAAGAAATGGGTTCATAAGCCTGCAAATTACATTTTATTTGATGTACCTGACAACTTCCCGGACTATGTTTGCATCTAGTGTGGGTCGAGGGCATCGTCGCCAATGGCTCAGGGAGTATCAGCATTTCCATATAAGGGAAATGCTCTTACCCGGGGCATCCTAAAAGAGAAATACCATGAAAAGGACGTTCGTTCTCCTGCTTTGCCTTCTGTCTGCCGGAATTGCCCCGGGACAGGCTTATATTGAGTTGAATTCCCGTCTGGATCCGGATACCCTGGCATATACTTCTTATATAGATTATAAGTTACTCGGTCCGGATGCTGTGGTTGCAGATTCTGCTGTTGTTTCTTATATCCTGCCAACCTATCAGTTCACTGAATACGGAAAATCCGGGAAACTATCTACATCAGGGACAGGTAACAGACAAATCCGGTACAGGCTGTTCAAAAACGGCAATCTGCTGCAGGACAAAACGCTGGACATTTTTATTGTACCCCGTCCGGAAATCAGGGCTTGGAGAAAGCCCTCACATGACCCTCAATGCTATTGGAATAATGAATTTTGCATCATCACGGATACCCGGGATGCCTTTGGCAACTCAATAACATTCATGGAAATTTTGTGGGGTGACGGAAGCGAAACCAGAGTAAGCAGCAATTTTAATGATACATTTTGTAAAAAATACCCTTCCCGCTCCGGAGGACCGGTAACTGTGTTTATTTACATTAAGGACGCTTATGGAGGTCATCAGGATACGCAATTCGCCCTGGGCAATTATCTGCCACAGAGAATGGGCCTTTTCTATACCCGTATTGGCGATTCTTGCGGCAACTTTGACTTTCAGTCGCGCTTTCTGAAAAACGATGATGTTGACACGATGGACATACAATCCTGGTCGGTGTTCCTCGATGGCAACCTCATTAGTTCCAGCCTGCAACAAAAGGATTCCCTGATAGTATTGGAAGGCTGCCATCAATTGTTGATCAAAACGGAGTATATGGATGGTTGCTCTACCGAAGTCAAACAAAATTTTTGCAAGGAGCCGCACTTTCAATCTGACAACGACACCTTAGCATTTAGCGGCCCTCCAGCCAGCTTCTCTGTGTCTCACAGCGGTAGCCTGGAATGGGATTTTGACGACCCCAATTCAGGAGCCGCGAATAAAATCTCAGAAACGGTTGAAAAAGGGTTACACAGCTATACCCATCGTTTTTCGGAACCCGGCATTTATCGGGTAAAATTAACCCGCCAACACAAAGCCTGTCAATCCCTGACTGAGCGGACCGTCTATGTGACCGGCCCAATGGCGCGTATCGAAAACCGCAAAACCGGAAGTATCATTCCGGATACCCAACGATTTCAGTGTAGCTATAAAGACACCGTGTTTTTTCCAAACAATTCGCTCTATTTCTGGAATGACAATAACCCTGGCGACGATAGCATGCCGCAGAACAGGGGCAGCGAGCATGTTCTCCGCCTTTGGGACTTCGGGGACCTGAACGCCCTCCAATGCACAACAGACACAAAAAGGAATAGTGAAGTCAATTCGAACTGCAATTTTTCGCTCGACAGTTTACCCAAACACCTTTATCCACCAGGTCAGGATGGGCGTTATTTGGTTCGCCTGCTTTTGATGGATACTGTGCTGCAACAGGTGCACGAAGACAGTCTATGGCTGAATTTTGGGGCGCCATCCATAAAAAACCTGGAGATTATCCCCGCATATTGCGGGCACGCGGACATGGGCTTCCTGATCCGTTGGAACACCGGTCAAACCGGTTCACAGGAATATTTCCGCATCCATTTTGATTCGCTGGCCGACAGGCTTGATGTTACTCCTTCCCTTTTCGATCAATGGGTAGCACAGGAAAATACTTTTTCAGACCGAAATGTACCCTTCCAATCCGGATCAAATTCCCCAAATCAAGCTTTTTATCCCTATTCCCGTGATAGTGTGGCCTCAAACAAAGGGATTATCAGCATAGGACTTGAGCTTCGCAATGGCAAAGACAGTGCAGGCAATGGATGCATAACACAACGGTGGTTTCACGATACGCTCCGGCTACCTCGCAGAGACTTCCAACTCATTCCTAATCCCACATCAGGACATCCGGGTAAGGACAGTATCTATTTGGGGGTAAATGATACGTACAGGGAACTTGTTGATACGGTGAATTTCGGGATCAAAGCGATCCTGACCAATAATGCCGATTCCACACTTTTCATTCACCATAAAATCTTCTTTTCAAATGTTTCAGACAGCATTATTCAGAACCCTCCGGCGATTGTTTTAGATAAGTCGGGCTTATATGAAACTTTTGTGACCTGGGAAGAAAACGGATGTGAAAAGACGAAAATCCAAAGGCTGGCCATGGGTCATTTTTCACAGATGAAGGTCCGTACAATGATGAATGACTATATACCCCTAAGCAAGTGGACATATCAAATTCATAAACCTTATGAATATCATGGAAACATAAACTACTACCGGGTAGATCCGGCTGCAAATCCGCCTATCCATGGAATGGGATACTGGGAAAAACCCTGGCGGAACCCAAATGGAGGAGCACGAACTTTAGATCCGGCATTGTACGAAAAAGCAGAATGGTTCATGGATGGAATTCCGGGTTCGAATTATACGTGGACGAGTTTGACATTTGAAAAAGCAGGCTGGCATACCCTGAGTTTGGTGACTTCAGATAGCACCGGTTTTAGGGATACGATCAGCGAGGAAATTCCGGTCTATGGGTTGAATCCCGCCCTGATCTATGATACTTCCTGGCATGCAGGAAGCTGTGCCCACCGTGGTTTATTCAAAGATTCCAGTTATCTGGAAGATCCCTATCTGCAAAGGTTCGGGATCCCGACTGACTCAATTTCTTATATTCGTCACCGTTCTACGATCGACACCGTGTATGTGCTTCCCGGGGATACTTTTTCGCTTCGTATGGATCGAAGGTGGCCCTATGTTTATTCTACGATGACGAGTTATTCCGGACTGGAATCCAGGGAGATTTCTAAGCGTCTTGAGTTAACCCCCATTTCGTTCAGCACCCCGAAATCCACAACTTGTTTGGGCGACAGCACCTGTTTTTCGCATAACTTGACCGGACTGCCGCCTTCCACCGTTGCCTGCCTGGACTATGGCAATAACACTGGCTTTCGTTTGAATGGGGAAGCCGTATCCTGTTATGAATACCCGAAAAAGGGCGGTTACCTGCCCACTATTATCCTGTTCGATACCCTTGATATATCCTGTAATCTCAAAATTCCCTTAAAAAATGAGGAAAACGGATCAAATGGAATTCAGGTCCACCAAGTGATAAAAAATCCGGTGATCGGGCCTGAATTTTATAAACCATTTACCATACAGACATACAGACAAAAAGATACTTACATTGGCTCGATAACTGAGTGGATAGCCTATAATGGCACCCTGCTCTCGGCGAGTACGCTTGACACCATATCCATTTCCTGGTTTAACCAGAACAATGGATGGATCGCCTGCAGGAGCGAACAATACGGATGTCCTGCGCCTTTCGATACCCTCTATACCTACCTTGACAGAACGGGAATAAATGAACCGGAAACAGCATTTCAATTCTTTCCCAATCCAACCCGCAACGCGCTTTATTTTGAATGTGAAGAAACTGTTGTCGATGGAAAATGGACCCTGGTCAACGCCCAGGGTCAGGTCTTTGAACCCGTGCTGATACAATTGGGACCAGATCGTTTTGAGCTGGACGCCTCCTACCTGTCAGATGGTGTCTATTTCCTCACTTATACTAGTGAAGCCTTCAAACGAACAGGAAGATTTATCAAATATTGAGAATGTGCTTTCAGGACTGGAGCCAGCCTCATAAGCCAGGAACAAGATCCTTTACAAATGAGAATAAGAAGCCAACAATGTTTGGGTATACCCATCTTCCGGATTGGCGAACAGGGCCTCCGTTTCCTTTAATTCGGCGATCCTGCCTTTGTTAAGTACCAAAACACGGTCGGCGATATTGCGTACTACCTGCAGGTCGTGGGTGATAAACAGGTAGGTGATCCCAAACTCGCCCTGTATCTCTTTTAATAAGTTAAGGATCTGGGCCTGGACCGAAACGTCGAGGGCTGAAACGGCTTCGTCGCACACGATAAATTCCGGTTCTACGAGTAAGGCCCTGGCAATGGCAATACGCTGCCTTTGTCCGCCACTGAACTCATGGGGATACTTGTTCCAGGCCGCAGCATCCAGGCCCACTTTCAGCAAAAGTGCCTGTCCATGAAGGATGCGTTCGCTGTCCTTTTTATGGATGCCGTGGCACTGCATGATCTCCATAAACGACTCCCCTATCCGGTACTTCGGATTGAGGGAGGAATAGGGGTCCTGGTAGATCATCTGTATCTTTTTGGCCAGCTTTTTCCGGTCTGCAGCACGGGCGGGACGTAAAACTTGATCCTTCATCCGGATCGTTCCGTCATACCGGATCAATTGCATGATGGCCCTGCCGGTGGTCGATTTCCCCGAGCCTGATTCGCCAAGGACCCCGAGTGTTTCTCCTTTGAATATTTGCAGATCGATATGCTGGATGACCCTATTCTTTGCACGCCCGGGCCCCCACATACCCATGGTCTGGTAATGCACTTCCAGGCCGGATACTTCGATCAAAACCTCCTTTGAAACGGTCCTTGTTTCCAGGTCTTTTACAGGGATAAGGGGTTTTTCAATAAAATTCCCGTTTTCATCGATGGAAAAAAAATCGCCCATCACCGGCAGCAGTTGTCCCGACTGGGCAGCTGAGGGCCGGCACCGGATCAATGCACGGGTGTATATATGGGATGGATTTGAAAACAGGGAATCGCTTGGCCCCTCCTCCAGTTTTTGACCCCGGAACATCACCAGGGTGCGGTCGGCAATTTCTTTGACCACACCCAGATCATGGGAAATAAAGATCAGGGCCATGTTCCTTTCCTTCTGCAGGCGCCGGATCAGCCTGAGTATGGCTGCCTGAACCGAAACGTCGAGGGCGGTTGTGGGCTCGTCGGCAATGAGCAAACGGGGATTTGCCGCCAGGGCCATGGCGATCATGATTCGCTGGCGTTGTCCGCCGCTGAGTTCATGCGGATAAGAACGCAACATCCGCGGGATATCCGGCAATTGAACCTCTTCCAGGAGCTGTTGAACATGGGCTTTGGCTTCTGTTTTTGTAAGCTCCAGGTGGGTGCTCACCACCTCCATGATCTGCCGGCCGCAGCGCATAACAGGATTCAAAGCCGTCATGGGTTCCTGGAAGATCATGCCGATCTCCTTTCCGCGTATTCCCCTGAGGTTTTTAGGATCGCCGAGCAGATCCGATTTGCCTGCCCCAAAATCAAACCAGGCCTCGCCGTTGATGCTGTCGATGCTTTTTTTATCGAGCAATCCCAAAACCGCGCGCATGCTCACTGATTTACCCGAGCCCGATTCGCCCACTATGGCCAGGCTCTCTCCTTCATTGAGGGAAAACGACAGGTCTTTAACGGCATGGAAGCTTCCTTCCCCGGTTTGGAAGGAGACGTTCAGGTTCTTTACCTCCAGTAAGGGAGGGCTTGGGGCATGGGGCATGGAGCAAACTTAAGGAATTAGGTTGAGGTTGAGGTTGAGAAGAGTAGGGAGGATGGGAAGTAGGGAGGTAGGGAGGACGGATTTTGGTAGAATTCGATGGTTATCAGCCTATAGCTTACAGCTTACAGCCTATAGTCTATAGCCTACAGCCCCTCGATCGTCTGGCGCATCTCTTCTACGCTTTTGACCACCTGCAAGTTCGGGGGTATCCTGAGTCCGGGATGGGAAACAACGAGGTAACCCGTTAGCAGGATATTGGCTTTGGGCCAGGATTGCGCGATGCGGTCAACAAAATCCTGGACCTCCCCGGGGTTCATGCCGCTGGTGAGCACGGAAACCACATATTCCGGTTCATAAAAATTAAAAACATGGCGCAGGTCTTCGAAAGGAAGGTTCTGGCCCAGGTAAACCACCTCGTGGCCCCTGGCGCGAAGCATGTAGTTGGCGAACAGCAGGCCGATCTCGTGGGGTTCGCCTTCGGGTAAAAAGAGCAGGAATTTTTTGCCCTTCTCCTGCGTTTTGCCGGTTTGGGCATCGATGGCTACAAAAAGCTTCTGCCTGATCAGGTTGGTCATAAAATGTTCGTGGGCAGGATGAATGGCACCGGTAACCCAAAGCACACCGATCTGGTGAAGAAAGGGAAATACCAGCCGGATCATGGTATCTTCAAGTCCGCTGCGTAAGATGCTATCGGCCAGGATGCGGTTGAATTCCGCTTCGTCCAGTGCGAACATGGCCTTGCCCAGGGACTTCACCTGGGCGGAAAAGGAAGTGGAACTCTCCGAGATACTGACAACCTTTTCCCGGATATCCTCTGCTTTCATCGCGGCGATCTCGGATATTTTAATGCCCGAATTATTGAGGATAGAAACATTCAGGATAAAACGCAGGTCTTCATCGGTATAATAACGAATATTGGTTGGCGTTCGTTTGGGCTCAATGAGTTTATACCGTTGTTCCCATATCCGCAGGGTATGTGCTTTGATGCCGGTAATGGTTTCAAGGTCTTTGATTGAAAAGGTCGACAAGGCGATATGGGCTTTATTAGACAAAACAGCGTTACCTTAGCATTGTTTACAGATCATGGTGAAATCATCACATTCTTTACGGGTATTAATCGCCGGCGGTTCCGGGTTGGTTGGTTCTGCTCTCAATAAACACCTGAGCAGCAAAGGTATGCAAGTGCGGGTATTAAGTCGGAATGCAGATAACCCCATTTATCGCTGGAACCCGGCTGCGGGTGAAATTAATGGCATGGCCCTGGAAGAGGCTGATGTCATCATTAACCTGGCCGGGGCGAATATTGCAGGGCGTTTATGGACCAGGTCCTACAAAAAAATCCTGCGCGATTCACGGATCCAGAGCACCCGTACCCTTGTTGAAAACTTAAAAAAAGTATCCCCAAAACCGCGTCATTTTATCCAGGCTTCTGCCATTGGATTTTATGAAAACGGACCGGACCAGGTAGATGAAAACAGTGAAGCCGGAAATGGGTTTTTAGCCGGACTGACCCGCGACTGGGAACTGGAAGCGGTTCCTATCCGTGATGAACAGACCCTTTTGAGTACCGTTCGTTTGGGAATCGTCCTGAAAAAAGATGCCGGATTTTTGGGGAAGATGGCTGCCCCCGCGCAATTCGGACTCTCCGCTGCCCTGGGTTCAGGAAACCAGCATATCAGTTGGATCCATATCCAGGACCTGGTGGAGATATTTTCCTGGATCATCGAAAATAAGGCTGATGGGACCTTTAATGCCTGTGCAGGAAACCCCGTTACCAATAAACAAATGACCGCTGCCATTGCCAAAGCCTTGCATCGGCCCTACTTCCTTCCCAATGTTCCGGCAGGACTATTAAAGCTGTTTTTGGGCGACCTCAGTACAGAACTGCTTTCGGATCATCGGGTATCCAATAAAAAACTCCAAACAAAAGGCTTCGTTTTTCGGTTTAATGACATTGACCTGGCATTAACCGACCTGTTGGATGGATAAAATTTGTGTTTTCTGGTTTCGTCGCGATCTGCGCCTGCACGACAACCATGGCCTTTATGAGGCACTTCGATCAGGCTACAAAGTGCTTCCTTTTTTCCTGTTCGACCGGGAAATTCTGGATGAACTCGATGACCCGGCTGATAAAAGAGTGAATTTTATTCATCAAACACTCGGCACCCTTCAGCACCAACTTAACGAATTGAACAGTTCTGTATTCGTTGCGTATGGAAAACCTTTGGAAGCATTTCAGTCCCTCTTAGCCCGGTATCCCGTCCATGCCGTTTATACGAACCGGGATTATGAACCCCGGGCCATCAAACGGGATGCCGCCATCCATACCCTTTTAAAGGCAGAGGGTATCGCCTTCCATAGCTACAAGGACCAGGTGATCTTTGAAAAAGACGAAGTGCTTAAAGAAGATGGCAGTCCTTATGCCATGTTTACCCCATTTTCCAAAGCCTGGAAAAAACGGCTGGTCGAACATCCCATTCGCCGCTACCCCAGCGAAAAGCTCATGGCTTCGTTACAAACGGAATGGAAATTTGAAATTCCGGCCTTAAACAGTTTAGGTTTTAATGAGGCTACCTGCAGCTTTCCGCCAAACGGGGTTTCAGAAAACAGGATCAGGGAATACGATAAAACCCGGGATTTTCCCTTTCTGTCAGGCACTTCGCGCTATAGCGTGCATTTTCGTTTCGGCACGATCAGCATCCGTGAAAAGGTAAAAGAAGCGCTTGAACTCAATGAGAAGTTCCTGCATGAATTGATCTGGCGCGATTTCTACCAGATGATCCTGGCGGCCTTTCCTCATGTAGCTGAAAGGGCTTTTAAACCCATTTACGATGGCATAGCCTGGAGGAACGATACGCAGGAATTCCAGGCCTGGTGTGAGGGGAAAACAGGCTATCCCCTGGTGGATGCGGGCATGCGTGAACTGAATGAAACAGGATTTATGCATAACCGGCTGCGTATGGTGACGGCCAGTTTTTTATGCAAACATTTATTGATCGACTGGCGTTGGGGAGAAGCGTATTTTGCCCAAAAGCTGCTCGACTTTGACCTGGCCTCCAATAACGGAGGCTGGCAATGGGCTGCAGGATCGGGGGTGGATGCGGCACCGTATTTCCGTGTGTTTAGCCCGGAACTCCAACAGAAAAAATTTGACCCCTCGGGACTGTACATTAAAAAATGGGTGAAAAAATGGGGAACAGGCCACTACCCTTCGCCTATTATTGATCACGCATTCGCCAGAAAACGGTGTATCGATGTTTATCGTTCAAAAACGAAAGCCAAGGGTTAAATTATACCCGTGGCATTTTCCATCCGACACGGTTTCAAACATTTTGGTGATCCCGAAATCATAAGAAAAATTGCATTCTATCCTCCATATATCGATACCTGCACCGGCACGCAGGTTCCAGGTGGTTTCGGTGAGTTTCATGGAGGAAATTCCGTTTACCTCCCCTGACTGATTGAAAAAAGCCGCTGCCCCGCCGAACA
>JAKFCJ010000109.1:0-5645 GCA_036676705.1 Bacteroidota bacterium | reverse complement strand
GCAGGGTGAGTTTATGATATCGACCCGGCTCAGAGTCTTTCATGGTACGGTCAAAAAAGGTAGTCACCCCAAAATCAACCACCACCGAGTCTTCCAGGGCCACACCTTCTTCCAGCAAGGCGATCAGGGAAGCCAGTTTTATGGTTGAGCCCGGTTCAGCGCTTTCGCCCACGGCATAATTGTATTCTTCTCCATATACCCCTTCGCTTCGGCGGGTCAGGTTGGCAACCGCTTTAATGTGTCCGGTTTCCACTTCCATCAAAACCGCACAACCATTGAGGGCATCGTGGGTAACAAGTGCTTCGTATAAAGCATCTTCGGCCACGTCCTGCAGGTTGATGTCGATGGTGGTATAGATGTCCTTACCATTTTCGGGCTCTATTTCGTTGTCGTCGTTCACCGGGATCCATATCCCGCCTGCTACTTTTTGCATGAGGCGTTTGCCGGAAACTCCGCTTAATATGCCGTCATAAGCTCCTTCCAAACCTACCGGAGCAACTCCGTCTATCGAATAGCCTATGGTTCGGTACGCCAGGATCTGGAAAGGCCGCTGGCGCTGGTCTTTTTCGATGATGATCAGTCCGCCTTTGTGTTGCCCTTTGCGAAGGATGGGCCACTCGCGCATTTCCTTGACCTGTTTAAATCCGAGGCGTCGTTTTAACAAATGATAGCGTTTGCCCTGTTTGCGGGCCTGGACAAATTCGCGTTTGTAATCGTTTTTCGATTTATCTCTAAAGGTGGTAGAGAAGAGGTAGGCCAGTGAATCGATATTGTCCCTGAAATAGTCGTCGGTGAGTCCGCCGGCTTTAAAATCCATACGGAGTTCATAGATCGGCACCGAGGTAGCCAGCAGGGAACCATCAACAGCATAAATGTTTCCGCGAACTGCTTCGATCGTCTGGAAATCGGTAGTCAGGTCTTCCGACATCTGCCGCCATTTATCGCCTTCTACAAACTGAAGGTTGAAGGCATACACAATGATCAGAATGCCAAAACAGCATACTGCAAAAAAAGCGAGGTAGACCCTCCAGAGTATGGATCTTTTAACGTTCATCGCGGTCTTTTTCTGTTTCTGTGATCTTGTATGGAGGTTGTTTGAGTTCTTTAAGTCCTGTGCCTTCCAGGCGTTTGGACACCTGGGATTGTTTGCTTCGGAACATCAATTCTGATTTTACGCTGATGTATTCGGCGCGGGTTTCTTTGATCTCCCGGGTGAGGTCGTCGCATTTACGCACTGTTTTTATTGCCTGGTTTGAATTATAGATATGGATGATGGCAAGCCCGGCTAAAAAGAAAATATAGGGAAACATGCTGCGTACCTCTCCCTTGCCCAGTTTGAGGTCAACCAGTTCAATGAGCTTCCCCCTTTTTTTGGGTGCCTCCGGCTGTTCGTTCAGCGGCTTTTCTTCCTTTTCCTCTCTCAGCGTGTTCATTTTTTTTCAGCTATACGAAGCCTGGCACTGCGGGCTCGCGGGTTTCTTTCTATTTCTTCGGCACTGGCCTTGATGGCCTTTCCTATGGGTTCGAAGGGACGGATACGGTTTCCAAACAGGTCGCGTGTATCGTCGGCGTCAAAATCCCCGGTCTGCATAAAATTTTTTACCAGACGGTCTTCCAGCGAATGGTACGACATCACCACCAAACGGCCGCCAACACGCAATACATCCAGACTTTGTTCGAGAAACTCGCGGAGCACTTCAAGCTCCCCGTTCACTTCAATACGCAGGGCCTGGAAGACCTGGGAATAAAACTGGTTTTCCTTGCCGCGTGGTGCAAAGCGGTGGAGTACCGATTTCAGTTCTCCGGTGGTACGGATCGGACCTTTCGCCCGCGCAGCCCCGATGGTGGAAGCGATACTTTTTGCGTTATACAATTCGCCATACCAGCGAAATACACGTTGGAGTTCTTCTTCGGCATAGGTCATGACCACGTCGGCAGCAGAGGGACCAGCTTTTCGGTTCATGCGCATGTCGAGGGCTGCATCAAAACGATGGGCAAAACCCCGTTCGGGCTCATCGATCTGGTGGGAGGAAATGCCCAGGTCAGCCAGGATACCATCGACCGGGAGGGCATTTTCGTGGCGCAAAAAACGTTTGAGATAGCGGAAGTTGTGGTTGATCAGCGTAAATTTCGGGTCATCCAGGGCATTCGCCTGGGCGTCGTCGTCCTGGTCAAAGGCGATCAGCCGGCCGGTATCCAACTTTTCGAGGATGGCGCGACTATGTCCGCCCCCTCCGAATGTCACATCGACAAAAGTTCCTCCGGGGTTGATATTTAAGCCTTCCAGGCATTCGTTGAGCATCACCGGAATATGGTAATTACTCATTGGGCCCTCCTTTATCCCCCGACATGACCTCTTCGGCGAGGTCACTAAACTCATCGGGATCGATGTTTAACTGTTCGTCGTAGTGTTTCCTGTTCCAGATCTCGATGCGGTTGCCATAGGCAAAAAGCACGGCATCGGTCGACAGGTCGGCATACTCCAACAATTTCGCCGGGATATTTACCCGGGCGGCCGTGTCGAGTTGTATTTCCGTTGCCCCGTTATTGAAGAGCCGGATAAACATGCGGTCGCGTTTGTTGAAGGCATTGAGGTGGCTGAGTTTTTCCGTTTCCCTGAGCCATTCCTGGCGGGTATAAAGCACGAGGCATTTATCGAAACCACGGTTCACGACGAGACGGTCCCCGGCCTCTTCCGGGATCTGCTTACGCAACCCCGAAGGCAGGCTGATGCGGCCTTTCGCGTCGATCTTACATTCGTATTCTCCGATAAATTGAGGCATACTTTACCCTTTCAAAATGTAAAATTAGGGTATTTTGCGACACATTTTCCCACTTAGCCCCACTTTGTCCCATTATATTTTTCCACAATGGGATTTTTGCTCCAAACTGGCTGGCGCACCCTTAATTTCTCGCGGAGGCGCTATGAGGTTGGTTTTTGAGGGAGAGTATTGCTGACGCCGGAAGAAGGCGCGGTTTTGTTTGCCTGCGAATATTGTTTACGCCAGCATAATTGACGCAGCGGCGCGGAGGGAATTGTTTGTTGACGCGTACTGCTTGGGCCAGCCTATTCGACGCGGAGGCGCGGAGATTTTATGCCGAAATTATTGTTACCATGGCCGTTGACAGTAACCAGTCCGGTAAATCTCAAAAATTCCAAAACCCAGCCTAAAGCCTGCAGCCTGTAGCCTGAAGCCAAAAAAAAGCCACCCCTCGCGGAATGGCCCTTTATCAAAATTTAAATTTATCTAAACCGCGAAACTCTCTCCGCAACCGCAGCTGCGTGAGGCGTTCGGGTTATTGAATACAAAACCTTTGCCGTTCAGTCCGTCGTTGAAATCAAGCTCGGTACCGCAGAGGTACAGAAAGCTTTTCATGTCCACTACGATCTTCACTCCATTGCTTTCAAAGGCCTGGTCGCCGGGTTTTTCTTCGTTATCGAAATCAAGTTTATAAGAAAGTCCGGAACAGCCGCCACCTTCAACCGCCACGCGGATAAAGTAGGATGGGTCCAGATTCGATTCAAGTTTCAGCTCTTCCACACGTTTGGCCGCCTTGTCGGTGGCTGTGATCATGCTGGTGTCTGTCGTCATTACCATAGTTTATATTTTTTCTATCGGGGGTAATCCATTTTTTACGCGGTAATCGTTGATCGCGGCTTTGATCGCATCTTCGGCCAAAACCGAACAATGGATCTTTACCGGAGGCAGGGCCAGCTCTTCAACGATATCCATATTATCAATTTTCATCGCTTCGTCGATGCTTTTTCCTTTTAACCACTCGGTGGCCAAAGAGGAAGACGCAATTGCCGAACCGCAGCCAAAGGTTTTAAACTTGGCATCGCGGATGGTTCCGGTTTCGTCATCGACTTCGATCTGCAAACGCATCACGTCGCCACATTCCGGGGCACCAACCAAACCTGTTCCTACTGTGGAACTATTTTTATCAAGCGTACCAATGTTTCTTGGGTTGCTGTAGTGATCGATTACTTTTTCTGAATAAGCCATATTTTTGGGATTGGGGATTGGGGATTGGTTAGTGTTCGGACCATTCAATGCTTTTCAAATCTATACCTTCCTTGAACATTTCCCACAGGGGGCTCATGTCGCGAAGTTTTTCAACAGCTTCTTTCACATGACTGATGGCAAAGTCGATCTCTTCTTCTTTGGTAAAACGGCTCAGTCCGAAACGCAGGGAAGAGTGCGCCAATTCATCATCAAGTCCAAGGTTTTTTAATACATAGCTGGGTTCGAGGGAGGCAGATGTACAAGCCGATCCTGAAGAAACGGCCAGGTCTTTTACACCCATCATCAATCCCTCTCCTTCTACATATTTAAAGGAAATATTCGCCACATGCGGGAGCCGGTGTTCTTTGCTTCCGTTCAGGTAGGCTTCTTCTATTTTTAATAATTCTGTTTCTAACTTATTACGCAGGGCAACGATCCGCTTGCTGTCTTCGGCCATTTCAAGGCGACAAAGTTCACAGGCGCGACCAAATCCAACGATACCCGGAACGTTCAGCGTACCGGAGCGCATGCCACGCTCGTGTCCGCCACCGTCCATTTGGGCAGTAACCTTTACCCGTGGGTTTTTGCGGCGTACATAGAGTGCGCCTACCCCTTTCGGGCCATACATTTTATGGGCAGAAAAAGCCATCAGGTCGATGCCGTCTTCGATCACGTTCACCGGAATTTTTCCAACCGCCTGGGTGCCGTCTGTCATGAACAAAGCACCATGTTTATGGGCAATGGCTGCAATTTCCTTAATGGGCTGGATCACGCCGATCTCGTTATTGGCGTACATCACACAAACCAAAATGGTATCCGGACGTATCGCTGCTTCAAGGGCTGCCAGATCAAGCAATCCGTCTTCCTGCACGCTCAGGCAGGTAACTTCACCCCCCATTTTTTCGACATGTTTGCAGGCGTCAAGCACCGCTTTGTGTTCGGTATTCAGGGTAACAATATGTTTGCCCTTTTCTCCATACATTTCAAATACCCCTTTGATCCCGAGGTTATCCGATTCGGTGGCGCCTGAAGTGAAGATGATCTCTTTGGCATTCGCTCCGATCAGGGAAGCAATTTGCTCCCTGGCATAGTCCACCGCCTCTTCTGCCGCCCAGCCAAAACTGTGGGAACGACTTGCTGCATTTCCGAACTGATTCGTAAAATACGGCATCATCGCCTCCAGAACCCTTGGATCCATGGGGGTTGTAGCGTTATTGTCCAGGTATATCGGTAAATTTAGCATTTGCTTATTTAGACTAATTCTATACAAAGGTAACATCTTATTACAAATAGATGTTCAGTGGGAGGTAAAAATTCTGTTCTGAAAGTTCCAAATTCCAAGTTCCAAGTTCCAAAAGACCATGGACAATGGACCATAGACCATGGAACATGGACGATTGTTCCTGGACGAAAATGGCCGTCATCCTGAGGGAGAACGTTAACCATAACGCGCAAAATTTGATGACGTGGGTTAACCTGTTACAGTTAGCCTGAGCGTTCCAATATTCCCCATGAGCCGTCATCCTGATTTCTATGACAATTCCAAAAGTGAATATGGCTTTTGATTTCGTACTACGGCAAAAATCCGGTGGATTATCTTGTTTCTAATGGCATTGAGGACGAGCATTTTGTTTTTTC
>JAKFCJ010000108.1:0-9019 GCA_036676705.1 Bacteroidota bacterium | reverse complement strand
TCTATAGGAAGAGGGCACCAGGCCGTTTTATGGGATTTTTCTACTGGTAGACAAGTGTATTCACGCCTGCAGTTAAAAGGTGAAGACTGGCTTTTGTATGACCACAATTTCAGGTATGATGGAAGTGCAGGCGCAAGAAACACCTTGTATTTTGTTTGCGGACTTGAGACCATCACCCTGAGCGAAACCAACGACGCACTCTATGTGCCCGGACTTGCCGAAAAACAGTTTTATCATCAGGATATCTCTTATCCACGCCTCGCTGATCTGGAATTATGCGGAACATTGCCTGTCATTATCCCACAAAGCGGAGGAGTAAACCCCTTCCAGTTTCAGATCACTCCTCGTGCGGCGGAAATAGAAGAGGTAGAAGTTTATGTGAATGGTCGCCTCACGAAAACCATTCCCAAAAGCAGCCTGAAAACGGTGAACGGACAACTTATGCTCGATCTGGACGGGACTGAGATCACCCCACTTTTCAGCTCGGCAAACCCCAATAAAGTGGAAGTTGTGGCGGTTACGAACAAAGGAGGCAAAGACATCAAGACACGCGGTGTCATTGAGTTACCCGATCAGGCCGGGGCTAATTCCAATGTCGTTCCCAATTTATACGCGGTGATGATCGGGGTCAATACCTATCAGGATCCGGCCTTGAAGTTGACTTATCCTGTTAAAGATGCAATGGCCCTGGGAAAAGCCATCGAACTCAGTGCGGGCGAATTTTTGGGTCCTGAACATGTGTTTATGTACCACATAAACAGCGAGGTCAGGCCAGGTACCGGTTATGCCACGCCTGAACGCGACAATATTCGCCGGGCTTTGGAAGAGATCGGACAATTGGCCCGACCGGAAGATGTGGTACTGATCTTTTTTGCCGGTCATGGTATGATGAACGGACTGGTCGAACAAAAATTCACGCTGCTAACCGCAGAAGCTACAAAAGAAAAGATCGTTGGCATCAGTACAACAGATCTTCAAAGCTGGTTGAGTCCGGATGGGCCCCATAAAATGAAGGCCAATAAGATGATCCTGATCTTTGACGCCTGCAACAGCGGACAGGCTTCCAAGGAACTCTTTACGATGATGTCGTACAATGAAGACCGTACCAACCGGATCAGGCAGATCGAGGACCTGAAGGAGAAATCGGGCTTGTTGATCATGGCTGCTTCGGCCCCGAACCAGAATGCCTACGAGTTGCCACAGTTTGAACAGGGCCTGCTTACTTATTGTTTGCTAAAAACGCTGAAGAATAATCCGGATATCCTGGATGACCAGGAATTTCTGAATGTTACCAAGTGGTTCCTCGAGAGTGAAAGGGAATTGCAGAAAGTGATGGAAAGCCTTGGAAAAAACCAGGATGCGCAACCTTTTGGCACGTCCAATTTGCGTATCGGGGTTGTGAACGACAGTATCCGAAGTACCATCCGTATTGCCGAAGAGAAACCACAAGTTTATTGCACGTCAGCAGAAAATACCGAAACCTTTGGCGATGACCTGCAGCTCCAGCGGGAGATCAACCAGGCTCTCGAGGTGAGGGCACGAGGTATGGATGCGAAAATTTCCTATGTGTCGCGACAAACGACCACTGCGCATTCTGTCAAACTAAAATACAGCGTCAAAAAAGGAAAGGTCAGGTGCAAAGTCATTCTTCTGAAAAACAATATGCCCTATTTCCAGGGTGATATTTCCGGAGATGACGAGGAGGTAGCGCGCATCGCCGCCCAGATCGTTCGCATGGTGGAGGCGAATGTAGTTCCGTGAGAAGATTTCAGTTTTCAGAGTTCAGTTTTCAGTGTCTTGTCCTGAAATAGGCTGCTGCTTGCAGAGTCAGGAGGAGATGGAGTTTTATTTTCTTTTTTTGGCTCGTCCGTGATGTACAGTTCAGGTTCAAAGGATAGGAACCATAGACCATGGCTTTTGGATATTCTCTACGGATTCTTTCAGAATATAAATACTCAATTTTAAGTACACTAAGAAATTTCGAGCTTGTTAATTTTGATTTGAATTATTCCTATAACCATAAAAATAATAGATCATGAAACTAGTTAAATGTTTAAACCCTGCAGGAACGATTAAGACCATCATCACAATCAACGGAATTGATTTGTGGGACTACCTGTATGAAGCTGATGAACCGTTTAGAAATTCGAGTAAACAGGCAAAAACTCCTGAACACGAACTGGGCAAGTCTAAAAACCTGGACAACGATTTACACCGTTGGAAAATCAACCTCGGAAACCCTACTGATCAGGATAAAAAGGTAGAATTGTATATCACCTGGACAGAAAACGGCCAGGAAATTGGCAAATGGATTCCCGGGGAAGCAGGTAAAGATGGAAAAGTATTAATTAAAGCCAATGATGCAGATGAATTTACAAACTCTGCTTTTTTTATTCTCGCTTAACATTTTAGAAAATGAAAACAAAATTACTTTCAATCGCCACATGGCTACTTTCAGTCAATGGACTTATGGCACAGCCTGATACTATTGAACTTCGTGATTTTTATATGGATTTTTCAACTCCAGGGATAAGCGCATTTTCTATTTTGGATATTGAGCCAAGTGCTATCAGCCGACCTGGAAATTTAAAGGAATTTGCCTTAGGCGTGACAAATTTTGTAAACACAAAGGGGGATTTGAGGGCTGGTCTGGCTATGGAATGGGCACCATTTTATACCTTCAACCGTAAAACAGGTAATTGGCAAAATAAGTCCAACAATCGGGATAAATTTGAATGGAAGAATATCACACTCTCTTTTGCCACCACAAATGATAGTACGAATGTTAAATTAGCATCAGCACTCAGATTTTCCCCCATAGATCGAACGAATCCCTTAAACGATAAAGTGTGGATGGACTCCATCAGCGAATATTTCTATTCATTAGTGAAGCAGCGCGAGATTCAGAATCGTTCGTTTGATTTGGCAAGAAAGGATTTTGTAAAAAAGGTATTGGATGCGTATCTGAAGTATAAAATACCAATCGAATTTATCGAGTCTCTCTCACACCCCATTGACGTATATGATTCCTACCGAATGAAAAGGCTCAAACTAAAACTTGATACATTGGGGACTCTCTACGATCGGAAAAGTATTGCGAATGAAGTTTTGTTGGAGCTAAAAGAGTTATTCTCGGATAACGGTTTTGAAGATATTTATGTTCAAAATGAAATTGAATTGATGGGCTTATGTAAGGAATACACTGATTTTTTTTATCAATATCATTCAAGTGTCTCCTTTTCTGCGACTTTCAATCAGCATATTCTTAAAATGAAAGAGGAGTATAAAAAGGCTAATTGGAATAAATGGGCATTGCAGTTGAGTGCTGGTGGGTTGTTTAATTCAGAAAAAGCAACTTTGTCTGATTTGAATGGGCAGCATTATGAGTTGGCGTTTACAACTGGTTTCCCTTTGATTGGGAAAAACTGGTTTAAGGGTACAAGCTTCAATACCTTTATGAGAGCCCATTCTCAATTGATCTTGCAGGTAAAAAACCAGCAATATTTTACCAAAGACTCCTTACATAATAATGGATTGTTTTTCGGTGGGAGGATATTATTGGGGAATTACGATAAACGATTCTCTTTTGAAATGGCTTATATCCAACAGAGTAATACAACCACTGATCTGAATCAATCCGGTTTCCGGTATTCTGTTGGAACTGAAATTAAAATAATGGATAATTATTGGTTGGAACTGGCAATTGGCGGTCAAAATTTTGAAGACAAATCCGGAGTCAATATTCTGCCAAGATTTGCATTTCGCCACGCTTTTGGGAATGAAAACAGGTATTTCAAAAAATAGTCAGAATATAATTTGAGGGGAGGGATTCTAATTTTCACTCCCCTCAAATTTTTTTGTTTCCTTACTTCATGTTTTTTGTCGATAAATTTCTCTTTAATACAAAGCAAAAATCCCGATCACTCCCCCCACAAACCCCGTTTCCCCTCTCTTGCCTCGCGTTGGATTTCTATAAACTGATCCGCAAACTTAACATTGGGAGGAACGGTCATGACTACAGCATAACCCAGGCGCAGAAGTTCTGCATTCAAAAAAGTACCATCCTCCAAATACACATAAGCCAACAACCGGCCGTAATGGTCGGTTTGATCTACATCATATTCAAGCCGCACTTTTTGACCGCTTAAGCGTGTTTTAAGGTATTCTTTGGCTTCCTTTCCATAATAGCCCACTTCTTTCTTTTTCGTCTTCCTGGTTTCAGGGGCATCGACACCGATCAGCCTGACTTTTTTGCCTTTTTCACTTCCGTCCTGTATCCAAAAGGTGTCGCCATCGATCACTTTGCTAACGGGATACCAATCCCCGGGAGTATCAGCCACATGAGCGGATTGTTCGATGCAGGCCGACAAGAGGAAGGAAAGGGAAAGGAGTAAAATTTTCATATTTCGTTATTGTCTATTTAAAGTTCAAACCAATAAAGTTTTGGCGATCCCGTCGCGCAGGGGGGCATCTACATGTATTTCTTCCGCAAACTGTTTCCAGTTCCTTACCGCCTCTTTCACCTGGAGGATCAGGTTTTTGCTTTTTTTAATATTCATGCTTTTGGCGACAGCTTCAAAATCGTGATCCGTGATCCCTTCCCGTTTTCCATTAACACGAAGGGATTGGGCACTCACCCAGTGGCTGCCCGGACGGTAGGCATGGCAGATATCGAAGGCGGGCGACAGGCGCCAGTTTCCTTCCTGGTCCATCAGAAAAGCGAAATTTTTGGTATGGTCGTCGCAATTCCGGGCCAACACGTTAAAGACCATACGGATAAACATTTGTTCGGCTTCCGGATAGGGGAGACCCAACATACGCATGGTTTCAAAAACCTGCTCATAGGCATAGTAGCCCACGAGGTCAAAATCAAAATGCCGCATGGCACACAGACTTTGCATATGGACCTTTTCACCATTGTCCTTTCGGTCGAAACGTTTGGTCATAAAATGAGCACGTCCGTTTTCTTCAAAAAGGCGGCATTCGGTCATTTCTATCCCTGCCTGCAAGGCCATCAGGTGGTAGGCCATCTCCACCTTTCCATACCCCGTTGATGCGCCGAACTGGGTATCATGAACCCCGTCGAATTTGAGCACCCAATAGCTAAAGCCGGAAGGTGCTTTGACCTGTCCGCTTCGCACTTCTTTGGTTTTTTCGTTATAAGCGATCACCGCCTTTGCCCGGGCACCTCCGGCAGAAGTTCCGATTTTCAGGATATCGGTCAGGGCAGCTTCCTCATCTTTGGAAAGCCGTGCTTGAAAGTGCTCTCTGGTATCGAGGATCTTATTTGCCACACCCACCAATTCATCCACATAAACCCGTGAAGTTCTTTTGTTCTCTTCGCGGAGGGAAGGCTCTATTTCCAGGGCTCCCATGCCCCTTTTGCCGATAAAACAGAGGGTCTCAATTGGTGTCAGGCTGGAAGAGGGCCGTCCCTGCGTAGCCAGCCAGGCATTGATCAGGGCATTCCCGTATTTATCGGGTAACATATCTGCCAATAAACCCGGAAGTCCTTTAAAGGTCTCATTATTGGCTGTTTGTTCCCGAAACGAATAGATCTTTCTGCCCGAACCCAGTGGCATCATAATAGGCGCAATATCATGTGCTCCTCTCAGGAACTTCCCGTCATATTCAAAGGTGGCATAGTTTCCCTCTTCCGACCAGGCGACTGCCCCAACCAGTTGGTCCCAGAGTTTTATCGTTGCTGTTAATTGGGCCATTACCAGTCTGATCGCTTTTTAAGATCCGTTTTTTTGCTTCTCCCGGCTCGTTGCCGCTTTTCCTTTTCGAGCTTAGCCAGCACCAGCGGACTGACCTGATCCACTACCTGAAAGGTATCAAGTACAGCTAAAACGTCCAATGCCCGCAGTAATTGGATGAGGGTAAGGAGGGTGATGTTTTTTTGTCCGGACTCAAAGTCCGACAGTGTTTTTCGGGTAACTCCGGCCTCGGTGGCAAGATCCTGCTGGGTTTTGTTCTGTTCAAGACGAACATGGCGTACATAAGCCGCCAGTGCTCCGGCAATGGCAGGGTCGCTCATTTTTTTCCAGTTGGCTTTGTTCGATTCCATTGTTTTGATCGTGTGTCGATCAAAGATAGAGTTATTTTTAAAAATATCAAATAAAGAGAACTAAAAGTTATATAAATACTTTTTTAATGTATTAATGATAATTAAAATGTTCATTGTGTTAGCTTGCATAAGCAATGAAGTGAGGCGTCGGGTAGGATTTGCGGTTATTGGATTCCGTAGAATAGCGTGTAAATTTGAGCGGGACATGTACCGGACAGTTCGTTTTTTACTCGTATATCTCTTTGTTATCGCCACAAATTCCGCCTTTTTCCCTATGGAAAAGGCATACTCCACTGAAAAAGGCGAGATCGGATTTTTATCGGATGCCCCCCTTGAACGGATCGAAGCGAAGTCGAAACAGTTGCGGGGCCTGGTGCAACTGGATACACGCCGCTTTGCCTTTTCTGTGGCCATCGGTACCTTTGAAGGCTTTAATTCCGAACTGCAACGCGAACATTTTAACGAAAATTACCTCGAATCACAGAAATACCCTCAGGCTACCTTTAGTGGCAAGCTGCTCGATGAAATTGTCGTGAACAAAACAGGAAAGCAGGTCATACGCGTAAAAGGACAATTTACCGTTCATGGGGTAAGTAAGGAAAGGACCATAGAAGCGCAGGTTGAATCGACTAAAAACAAGCTGGATATAGTCGCCTCCTTCCAGGTACCCCTTGCCGACCACGCCATTGAGATCCCCCGTTTGGTTACCCAGAAGATCGCAGAATCCATACAAGTCACCGTCCATGCGCAACTTGAGGAAAAATAGACTGCTCCTTTATTTACTCTTCTTTTTGCTCCACGTTTCCGGCACATGGGCACAAAATGACGACTGGCAGGTCCAGGAAGGATTGCTGCGCCAAAATGCTGCGCTTTATTCATCGATGGTACAGGACTCCTTCGGGATAATCTGGATAGGAGGAGAAGATGGCCTGCGCTATTACGACGGCAACACCCTGAGCGAAAAACTGCTGGAAGGAAAAAATATCCGTCTGGTTTTGAGCAGGAACAGGGTATTGTTTGCTTTTGACGATTCAGGTTCCATTTGGATGCAGAACAGGAACCATGCCTTCAGGCTGGAAAAGTTTGCTATCCCTGCAAGTTTTGTCAGTAATTATCCCCTCGGCGTGGAAATACTGGATAATGGTGCATTTTGCCTCCTTGATAAATATGCCGGGATCCTGATATGGAATAAAAAAGAACAGTATACCTGGGCACACCCGAATGCGGAATATTCCGGATTATGTTATACCAATTCCACTATCTGGGTTTCAAGTGATGAAGGCTTATGGTATTGCAGGGATCAGCAAACAAAACCAGAATTTAAACAGGTCTCCGGCCAGGCGGCTCCGGCCGACCATATCATCACAGCGATCCAAAACCAGGGGCTCCAAGGAATCTGGGCAACAACGTATTCCGGAGAAATTCTGGCTTACCACTTACAAAACGAACTTCCCGTAAAAACGGCTTCCTTTTATATTCCGGGCATACCCCAAAAGATCAATGAATACGGAAATACCCTCCTGATCGAAATTTCCGAAAAAGGGATCCTTGAACTCAATATACAAAACGGAAGGAGTCGTCAGGTTTATGCAGGTGCAATGCTTGGATCTTTGCCCGACAGGGAAGGCAATTTATTCATCGCCAAAAGGGATGGATCCCTCCTGAAAACATGGATCCCGCTGAGAAAACTGAATTTTAAAACGTCTGAAATTCGTTCCGTTATTCAAAGCAAACTTTTGGGAACGGTGGTGGCAGCCGAAGCGGGTGTATGGTATTTGTCGGACACAACCTGGACCTGCCTGAAGGGAACGGAAAAGATAGTAGCAACCTGCTTTGCCGAAGATGAAACCGGAAGGCTTTGGATAGGGAGCTTTGACAAAGGACTTTTTTGTCTGGATAAAGGAAGACTTTTCCAATACCGAACCGAACAGGGTCTGGGAGATAATAATGTACTGACCCTTTGTTCACGAAACGGAGAACTCTGGATATCTACTTTTTCGGGTATCGATCGGCTGACCGGTCCAACAAACGGAGTGACGATCACCGCACCGATCAGTGGATTTTCGGGACATTTTGCCTATAGCCTTTTGTATGATTCGCAGGGAGTACTCTGGATAGGTACAGACGGGGCCGGACTTTATAGCTGGAAAAACGGAAAACTTAAAGCCTATGATGATCCGTTTAAAGGCAGCCAGGTCTTTGACCTGGCCGAAGACAACAAACAACAAATATGGATAGCCACTTCAGACCTGGGTTTCTGGACCATTCACAAGGATGAAAATCCCAAACTGAAGATCCCGGTTACCGCACAGGCATTGCATATTCATCATCTCGACAAGGGAAATATGCTGGCTTTTAGCGGCGACAAGATGATCCTCTATTATAGTGCGATCGACCAATATTGCATATTGGGAAAAAATTCGGGAACATTCCCCGGTCCACCGGACATTAAGGCCTTGTACAATAATAAACATGAGGTTTGCCTGGGTGTCGACGGGGTTCCTTACCTCCTGAAATTACCGGATAACCCGGACTGGCTGACTCCACGCCTCCTGTTTTATGGTACCGACATCAACGGGATCTCGTATAACCAGTTTCCTGCTAAATTGGGCTCAGATGAAAATATCCTGCGCATTCAGTTTCAGGCATTTTGGTACCGGAATCCGGCTTACCTCGTGTATCGCTACCGCCTTACAGGGATCGATACCAACTGGCAGCTTACCAAAGATGATGCGCTGTACTTCGGAAAACTTCCTTCAGGCAGGTATCTGCTCGATTTTGAAGTTTCGGTGAATGACAATTTTCAACTGCCTGCCATGGAACAGATCGTTTTTGAACGCGCTGCACCCCTATATGCAAGAACATGGTTCATCATAGGGATGGCGCTGCTTCTCCTGGGACTAATAATCGGCATTCAGCAACTGAGAATTCAACGGGTTACACGCCTGG
>JAKFCJ010000107.1:0-15440 GCA_036676705.1 Bacteroidota bacterium | reverse complement strand
GCCGTATCATGGTCGAATTACCGGGTGTAAGCGATCCGAAACGTGCCCGTCAGCTTTTGCAACAGTCGGCAAAACTCGAATTCTGGAACACCTACTCCCCTGCCCAGGCTATCGATTTTATCGATAAAATGGATAAGACCCTGAAAGCACGCCTTGATGGAGAAAAAGGGATAGTAATAGACAGTACCGGTACAGATAGCCTTGGTGCTCCTTCCGATTCAACGATAAAAACGGATACTACGAATAAGGACGACTTGTTCGCTGCCTTAAACCAGGCTAAAGACTCAAGCAAGCAGGATACAGGAGCACAAAGCTTCGAACAGTTTAAAGAAGAACGCCCTTTATTTGCCACCATTGGAAACGGAACAACTTCCTTTTTTAATATGACCTCCGACGGTCAGTTCGGTGGTGGTTCAGAACTGGCTTTTGTAAGTGTATTTGATACCGGGGTGATCTTAAACTATCTGAACGATCCCGAATTGCGTGAGGTGATACCCGGCGACGTGGTATTTGCCTGGGGAAATAAAGTGGATGAAGGCAACCGACTTCCTCTTTATGTCTTAAAAGCAGGCCGTGACGGTGGTGCTGAAATGGAGGGCGACGTCATTACCGAAGCCCGTTCCGTGATCGGACAGAGCGGTGGATTTGAAGTTTCCATGCAAATGAACCAGGAAGGAAAACTGATCTGGAAACGGATGACCGGCGAAGCTGCCAGCATGGAGCCGAAAGGATATGTTGCCATTGTGCTTGACGGAGTGGTTTATTCTGCTCCCCGTGTTCAGGGTGAAATTCCAAACGGATCGACTTCCATCAGTGGAAATTTTGTACAGGATGAGACTAAATTCCTGGCGAATATTTTAAAATCGGGAAAATTACCCGCACCTGCCCGTATCGTAGAAGAAGCCATTGTAGGACCTTCCCTGGGAAAAGCAGCCATCAGCGATGGATTGTTTTCGATCATGGCCGGTTTCCTTTCTGTTATCCTGATCATGGCAGCCATTTACAGCACAGCCGGTTGGGTAGCCAATATCGCAGTACTCCTTAACCTCTTCTTTATGTTGGGTGTGCTTTCCTCATTGGGAGCTGCATTAACCCTTCCCGGTATTGCCGGTATCATCCTTACCCTGGGTATGGCGGTGGATGCCAACGTACTTATTTATGAAAGGGTAAAAGAAGAACTCGAACAGGGTAAAAACCTGCGGAACGCCATAGCGAATGGTTATCACAGTGCCTTATCCGCCATCCTTGACTCGAATATCACCACTTTACTTACCGGTTTTGTGCTTTTGGCCTTCGGTACCGGACCGATCTATGGATTTGCGGTTACCCTCATCATTGGTATTTTATGCTCGCTCTTTACGGCGATCTTGATGACCCGTCTTGTTTTCGAAAGGGCCCTGAAGAAAGAAAGAGATATCAGCTTTTCCTATCCTGCAACAAAAACCCTGTTGAGAAATGTCAATTTCAACTTCATTGGTAACAGGAAGATCTATTATGCGATTAGTGGCGTGATCATCGTTGCAGGTGTTGTCTCAATTTTTAGCAAAGGCCTTGATTTTGGTGTGGATTTTAAAGGAGGATGGTCGTATGTAGTTAAACTGGATAAACCTTCCACTACCGACGCCGTTCGCTCTGCGCTCACTGTTCCTTTTGGAGGAGCCCCTGAGGTGAAAGTTTTTGGGGAAGACAATACCTTCAAGATCACTACCGATTACAATATCGAGGATAATTCAGCAGACGCTGCTGAGAAGGTAACTGCTCAACTGAAATCCGGTCTGTCCACCGTCTCCGGAACAGCGTATAGCATCGAAAGTGAGTCACGGGTAGGACCGACCATTGCCGACGATATCAAAAGCAGTGCGGTCAAATCGGTTATTATTGCCCTGGTACTGATGTTCGTGTACATCCTGATCCGTTTCCGTAAATGGCAGTTTGCAACAGGTACGGTTATTAAACTGACCCATGATGTGCTCATCGTATTGGGATTGTTCTCCATCCTCGACGGGGTTGTGCCTTTTACCCTTGAGATTGACCAGGGCTTTATCGCGGCAATCCTTACCGTTATTGGTTATTCGATCAATGACTCCGTGGTAGTAATGGACCGTATTCGTGAATTCCTTGCTGAACATAAAAAAGGCGGCATCAAGGTTATTGTTAACAATGCCCTGAATGATACCCTCAGCCGTACCATGATCACTTCACTTTCAACAATTGGTGTATTGATCATCCTGTTCATCTTTGGGGGAGAAGTTATCCGCGGCTTTACGTTTGCCATGTTGGTGGGAGTTGTCGTAGGTTCTTATTCCTCTATTTGTATCGGGGCTCCGCTTTCTGTGGACCTGATCAAAGATGACGAAAACAAATAATTGCTAAAAACCTTATCCTAAGACCCGCCTCCAAGCGGGTCTTTTTTTTTATTATCGTATACTTGAGCAGGTGGAAAAAATAATAATCTATACAGATGGATCAGCGCGTGGGAATCCGGGACCCGGAGGGTATGGCGTGGTACTTATGGCAGGAAATCATCGAAAGGAGCTGAGTGAGGCCTTCAGGCGGACTACAAACAACCGCATGGAGCTCCTGGCCGTGCTTCGTGCCCTACAGGCCCTTAAAAGAAGCGACCTGCCCATTGAGATCCATACCGACAGCCGCTATGTTTGCGATGCAGTGAGTAAGGGCTGGTTATACAACTGGCAACGGACCGGATTTAAAGGCAAAAAGAACAGCGATCTCTGGCGCATGCTCATTCCCTACCTGCTTTCTTTCAAACCAAAATTTCATTGGGTAAAAGGGCATAACGGACATCCGCTGAATGAGCGCTGTGATGTGCTTGCCACCCAGGCGGCCGACAATGGTCCATATAAAATAGATGAATTTTTTGAGGCCGAAGAAAAAGCGCTGAAGGACTCAGGCTTTTTTAAATAGGGCGTAGTACAAAATATCTCCTCCCTTTTCACGTCCATCAATATACTGATCCCTTACCAGATCGAGTCCCAATGCCGCAAAACGAGGCAAGTGATCTTCGTTCTCTTTGCGATACACGCTGCAGGTAGCATAAAGCAAATGCCCTCCTTTTTTGAGTCCGGACAAGGCGTTTTTCACGATCTTTTCCTGTAAGGTCGCATAGCGCACAATTTCAGAAGGGGATACCGATTGAATACCCTCCGGATTTCTCCTGAAGGTCCCGCTTCCGGTACAAGGCACATCACAGAGAAGGGCATCAAATTGCTCTTTGTTCCGGTCTGGTTGATCGAGACTCAGGTTGATCACATGCCTCTCCGGAACCCTTAGTCCTGAGCTTCTGAAGCGCATTTGCAGGTTTTGGAGGATGGCAGGGCGTATATCCGTGCAATACAGGAGGGCTGGTGAATATTCTTCGGCGATCTGCAGCGATTTACCCCCTGCCCCGCTGCAGGTATCCCATACCCGAAGGCCTTTCCAGTCGAAGGAACGAACAACCTGCTGCGAGGCCCAGTCCTGGACTTCGCCAAAACTCGCCAGACGGTCGCCAAAAAGCTGATCGAGAGAGGTCCCCCCTTCCATACCCAAAGCAAGCCCATCCTGATCAAAAGGTATGGAAGATTTATTCAATTGGGCTATAAATTCACGCTGGGCTGCCGCTTTTACACGAAACCACAAACGAGCAGGCATAGCCAGTGAAGCGTCCAATTCTTCTGCTTTTATCTGCTCACTTAATTCTTCTGTTTCCGGGAAAAAGTAACCCTCAAAGGCCAGGTGCCGGCGAAATTGTGCAAGGCGATCGGAAAATTCATTGTCCACGCTCAGATCATCGGGAAGTTCGCCCGACTCCTTCCAGGTGGCTATCCAGTCCGATCGGTCGGGAAGAAAAAGGAAGGAGGCCCATGGAATGGCCGTTGCTGCATTTGAAAATAACCGGCAGGCGCGACCTAAACGGAACCAGGCATAACATAATGACTGGATTTCTTTACGGTCTCTTCCTCCCCAGGCTTTGTTCTGGCGGCTTAACTGTCTGAAATGAATGGAAAACGGCGTACCGGGTTCCCAACTTTTTAATGCCTGATTTGCCTGGAGAACACGGACTTTCGCTCGACTCATTTTAATGGGATAAATTGGTATTGATGGAAATGGATCAAACGAACGGATTTATTTTCAACAACCTTCCCGCTAAAATTCCAGTAATAATCCATTCCGATGGCATCAAAATGGGTATCAAGCACGTATTTGGGAAAATGTTTACCGAAAGTCAGGAGGGCTTTGCCAAAAAACATCATTTGGTCATACCCTTTGATTGCAAAATCTCCGGGAGGAATTTGGTGCCTGGCACGGAAAGCATGATAAAAATCGCGGTAAGCCGTGTCTTCGCGTAATTGGGAAGAGGCGGTTGCGATCAAGGCATGCATTTTATTCCAATGTTCGATCTCCGGATCCCGGAAATCCAACCAGGAATCAAGTCCGATCACCTGCAATAAATACCCCTCATCTTCGGCCTCGCGAAAAGCACGCAAAGCGGCGTTAACCTGGATTTCTTTATCGCTCGGGATCAAAATATAATTCACCAGGCTATCCTGTCCTTTTACCAACAGGCCTTTGGGATTAATATCGCTGCTCAGCAAACGTTCAGTTACCCTGAGTTTTTTGTCTTTTTGTGCTTCGACAAAGCCCTGTTTAAAAGCCTTATCCGTTTTTGAATTATCGGTCAGGTAAAGGATGGTCCCTGTTTTTTCCTGAGCCAATAAATGCGTGGCTGCCCGGTTGCCATAGGCGTCCAATTTCGGACTGCAGAAAAAGCTGAACGGATTGTCGATCGCATCTTTATCCATCATTAAAAAGGGAGCCACCAGGGGAATTTCATGCGTTTTACTGAATTGGGAGGCTGCCAGAAAACTTCCCGGGTCCAGAGGTCCTATCATGAGATCCATGGAAGGCATTTCAGGCCGGGTCAATAACCTCACCATTTCCATCGAATCCTTGCGGCTATCGTAAACATGAAGGGTAATGACGATACCATCGCGTTTTAATTTATCCAGGGCCAATAAAACTCCCTGGTAATAATCGCTAACCGACTCCACAACCTGGTAATTGTAGCTCCCGGGCGCAAATTCCTGATTCACAAAAAAGGGCAAAAACAGGGCTACATGGAAGTCATTCACAAAGGCAGGCACATCGGCATGCTTTTGTTTTTTTATTTCTTCCTCCTGTTTCTGTTTTTCCGGGGTTTTGGTTTCCGGTATAGAATCATTGGTACCCGGTTTATTGGGTAAATAGCCTCCGGTGCGTGATGCACTGCAGGCTATCCCTCCAACGATGAGGAAGAGCAATACGACGAATAATTTATTCCCACTCAATAGTTGCCGGCGGTTTAGAGCTGATATCATAGACTACCCGGTTTATGCCTTTCACCTGGTTAATAATTTGATTCGATATACGTGCCAGAAATTCATGGGGCAAATGTCCCCAATCGGCTGTCATCCCATCAATGCTGGTAACGGCACGCAAACAAATTACATTTTCATACGTTCTTTCATCGCCCATTACCCCTACCGAATTAATGGGCAGGAAGATAGCACCTGCCTGCCAGATCTCATCATACAGACCATGATCTTTTAATCCCTGTATAAAAATCGCATCGGCCTCCTGGGTGATACGCACCTTTTCTTCTGTAATGTCGCCAAGGATACGAATGGCCAGTCCGGGGCCCGGAAACGGATGCCGGTCAAGTATGGTCTTGTCGATCCCAAGGGTACGTCCTACGCGACGAACCTCGTCTTTAAACAACAAACGAAGCGGTTCCAACACCTTCAGGTTCATTTTTTCAGGAAGCCCGCCCACATTATGGTGCGATTTGATGGTGGCACTCGGACCTTTTACGCTCATGGATTCGATCACATCCGGATAAATCGTACCCTGGGCCAGCCATTTTGCACCTTCAATTTTATTGGATTCTTCTTCAAAAACATCGATAAATACTTTACCGATCGCCTTGCGTTTTTTCTCCGGGTCGCTGATACCGGCAAGGGCATCCAGAAACAGGTCACCTGCCCTGACACCTTTTACATTGAGGCCCATACCCGCATAACTTTCCAAAACGCGGTCGAACTCATCTTTGCGTAAAAGACCGTTATCAATAAATATACAGAATAACTGGTCGCCAATGGCCTCTTCTACGAGTACGGCTGCCACGGATGAATCAACACCTCCGCTTAATCCAAGAATGACTTTATCCTGCCCGACTTTTTCGCGGATCTCGTTTACGGTTGCTTCAATAAAATGCTCCGGGGTCCAGTCTCCGCTGCACTTACAGATGCCAAGTATAAAATTTTCAAGCAGTTGTTTGCCTTCTTCACTATGCGTAACCTCAGGATGGAACTGGATGCCATACGTTGCTTCATTCTGAATTTTAAATGCAGCATTCGCAACCGAATCTGTAGAAGCAATTACCTCAAAATTCGGGGGCAATTCCGTAATGGTATCGCCATGCGACATCCAGACTACTGAAGCTTCTTTCATTCCTTTGAACAGGTCACACCCCGATTTGGTCTGGAGCGCAGCCCTTCCATATTCCCTATGTTTGCTGGCTTGCACATCGCCTCCATTCTTCATGGCCAGGTATTGGGCTCCATAACACACTCCCAGGACCGGGTATTTCCCACGGAAACTGGTTTCCATGGTAGGCGCATGATGGTCTCGTACCGAATGGGGGGAACCGGAAATAATGATCCCTTTTACATGCTCATCCAATTCGGGTATCTGGTTGTATGGATGGATCTCCGAATACACGTTCAGTTCACGAACACGCCGTGCGATCAGCTGGGTATACTGGGATCCGCAATCAAGAATGATGATCTTATCTGTCATAAATCGATGAAGCGGCAAAGTTATTCTTTTTCGGCAAATGGGCCCGCGAAACAATGCAGAATTAAAGCGATCCGCGCATACAATTTTTTTATGGATTTTCGTTTTTCAGATACGGAATTTCCTATCTTCCGCTCTAAGAATCAGAACCATGCCAAAATCTCGTTTACTACTCCCCGCCCTGTTTATTCTGGTATTTTCAGCCTGTTCAAAAAAACCGGCCAATGAAGTAGCCATTATTCAAAAGAACTTTTCCGAAGAGATCGCCCTGCAGCAGAATCTCGAATTCACCTTAAGCCATGACCTTGTTCCGATGGAAATGGTAAGCAACTGGGACAGTACCGAGTATTTTATAATCGAACCGGAAATTGAAGGGCGCTTTCGCTGGAGCAGTGCCAATACCCTGGTTTTTTCTCCTAACCATTCCTTTGCGCCCAGCACGGATTATACCGTCCGGTTTACAGATAAGATCCTGGACAACGCGGATGAAAAAGGGCTTTACCTGGGCAAGGATATCAAAGAAAAAATAAACTTCCATACCCCCTACCTGAGTGCACAAAGTGTCGGTGCATTCTGGGCCAGACAGGAAGGTACGCAGCAGGTCCGTATCCAGGTGACCCTGCATTTTAATTATGAGGTTGATCCTTCTACCGTGATGCCAAACCTTAAGTTCTTTTTGGATGATACGGAGGTCAAGGGAACGATCGAGTCAAAAGCAAAGACCCGCGATATTGTCCTGCTGGTTGATCCGGGTACGAAAGGCGAAGAAGATGTGATGTTGCGGGTGCAATTGAAAAAAGGTATCCTGATCGCCGACAGCAAAAAAAGCAGCGTGGAGGACCAGGAACTGGCAACCGTCCTGAGTTCGCGTCTGGTCCTGGATATTACCGATATCACCGCGGTTTTTGAAAACAATGAAGGAGTCATTACGGTGCTTACCTCCCAGGAACTGATGAATAGCAGTTTGGAAGGTGTTTTTACCCTGCAACCTGCTATTTCCACCACACAAAAAATGCTTCCCAACGGGTTTGAGATCCGGGGTGCATTTGACCTGAGCCAGATCTATGCCCTCACTGTTCTTCCTAAACTGGAAGGTGTCCTGGGCGGAAAAATGAAAGAGAAGGTTGAAAAAAACCTGAGTTTCGGTGAGCTCAAACCCAGCATCGCCTTTGTTAACCAAAAAGCCATGTACCTGAGCAGTGCCGGGGCTAAAAATATTGCGGTGAATATTGTGAACGTTCCGAAGATCAAGGTGCGTATCTATAAAATTTACCAGAACAATATCCTGGCTTATCTGCGCCATAACTCCTATTCCGACTGGGAATACGACTATGAACTTGATGAATATATCCATCAAAATATGGAATACCGGGAAGATTATGACGGCCAGTTCAGTGATATGATCTATGAGCGGGAGATCGAAACGGGATCCCTGCCAAAGATCAACGGACTACGTGCTTTAAACCTCGATATTCCAAAAGAAAATCTCGACTACCGGGGCATCTATTTTGTGATGATATCCTCGAACGACACCCGTTACCTGAAGGCTTCAAAACTCATTTCCATTTCGGATGTGGGCATCGTGGCCAAAACCATGAAAGATAAGGTTATGGTCATGGCCCACAGCATTCTCGACACAAAAGCCCTTTCTAATGTGTCGGTTAGTTTGATCAGTTCGAATAACCAGGTTATGGCCCAGGGTCGTACCGGCTCAGACGGAGTGTTGGTCTTTGAAGACCTGGAAAAAAGAGCACCCGGTTTCAGTACGGCCATGATCACCGTGCAAACAGATAAGGACTTCAATTTTGTTCCTTTCTCCACCACCGGGGTTGAAACTTCGCGCTTCGATGTGGGGGGTAAATATGAACACAGTTCGGGCTTTGATGCCTGGACCTATGGCGAAAGAAACCTCTACCGCCCGGGTGAGACCATCCATCTGAATACCATCGTAAGGACCAACGACTGGAAAAGTGTGGGGATCGTACCCCTCAAATGGAAGCTGATCATGCCAAACGGACGGGAACTGAAAACCGAAAAGGTAAAAACCAACAAGGAAGGATCTGTGGAAAGTGTCATTGAAATTCCCGCTTCTGCCCTTACCGGGGGGTATTCCTTTGAGGTTTACAACGGGAATGATATGTTGCTCAACACCTATTCCATTCAGGTTGAAGAGTTTATGCCAGACCGTATCCGCATAAAAGGAAAACTGAACAAGGAGACATATCGTCCCGGTGATACGCTCACCTATTCTGCCTTCGCCGAGAATTTTTTCGGTCCTCCGGCAGCTAACCGCAATTATGAATATGTGATGCAGTTTAACCAGGAGAATTATGAAAGCAAAAATTTTCCTCAGTTCCGGTTTTACAATAGCGATGAAACCAAATACCAAACCATTACCCGGGAAGGGAAAACCGGAAACGACGGAACCTTTAAAGAATCACATGTTTTAAGCCCATCCATGGCAGGGACAGGAATTGTAAGGATCAAGGCCTATGCTACGGTATTTGATGAAAGCGGGAGACCGGTACATTCCCAGCTAAATAGCAAAGTACTTACCCAGGATGTGTTTTATGGTATCCGGCTCAACGACTATTACGTCAATACAAACAGTCCGATGCATATTGAGTTGGTGGCCGTTGACCAAAAAGACAAATTTAAAAGCGGGGCCAAAGCCGTTGTTGAGGTTTACCGCTATGAATGGCAGAATGTGATCGAAAACAGCAATAACTACTACCGCTACCGTTCAAAAAAGGTCGAAAAAATTGCCATGACTAAAAATATCACCTTCGGCAGTTCGCCCTATGCTTTTTCCTTTTCACCCATGGTGAGCGGGGAATATGAAGTACGTGTACGCAGCAGTGGAGCCACGAATTATGTGTCCTATCATTTTTATGCCTATGGATGGGGAAACACGCAAAATAGCTCCTTCGAAGTAAACAGCGAAGGACAGATCGAGATGGAATGCGACAAACCCCAGTATGAAGTGGGCGACCGGGTGAAGGTATTGATGAAGACCCCTTTTGCCGGCAAGATCCTGCTCACTATTGAACGCAATGATGTATTGGAACATAAGGTGATCGAAACGGACAAAAAGTCGGCGGAATATTCATTCATCGTTCGCGATGCGCATGTGCCCAATGTCTATGTTTCTGCTACCCTGATCCGGCCTATGGATGGATCAACGATGCCATTGACCGTGGCGCATGGTTATCTCCCTATTATGGTTGAGAAAAAAGCATCCCGCCTGCCGGTTGAGATCGTGGCCGTTGAAAGCAGCCGTTCGCGTACCAAACAACGCATTACCATCCGCTCCAAGCCTGAGTCGAATATCGAAGTGACCCTGGCCGCGGTAGACGAAGGGATACTCCAGTTAAAACGCTTTGAGAGTCCGAACCCGCACGGCTATTTCTACCAAAAACGTGCTTTGGAAGTAGGCAGTTATGATATTTATGCCATGTTATTCCCCGAACTGAGCAGCAAAAAAAGCAGCGGGGGTGATGCCAACGAATTTTCCGAAGGAGGAGAAAAAAGGGCGAACCCATTGGCCAATCAACGGGTGAAGCTGCTCTCGAAATGGAGCGGAGTATTGCACACCAATAGCAAGGGAGAAGCCTATTACGACCTGGATATTCCTCAATTTAACGGAGAGATAAGGCTGATGGCGGTTGTTTATAAAGGAAGTTCTTTCGGAGCAGGGTCAAAAACCATGAAAGTGGCCGATCCCCTGGTGATCAATACCGCCCTCCCCCGCTTTTTATCGCCGGGTGATGTAGTGGCCTTGCCGGTTAATGTGGCAAATACCACAAAAAAGGGTACCCAGGCTAAAATTGTGATCAAGGTGGAAGGAGAACTTGAAATTGAGGGATCTGCGTCAAATACCATTACGGTAGCCGCCAATTCGGAGGGATTGGGTAATTTTAAAATTAAAGCCAAACAGGCAGTAGGTTCCGGAAAAATCACGGTGCTCGTCCAGGGTTTGGGAGAAAATTTCAAAGAAGAACTGGATATCTCTGTTCGCCCCGCGGTGCCCCTTACCCGGCATAACTCGAGCTCCATGCTGGAGGTAGGAAAACATACGGTAAACCTGGCCCGTTTCGATGAACTGATCCCGGGCAGCCGGCAGGTGGATGTCATTGTGAGTCGATCTCCTTTGATCCAGTTTATGGATAAGTTCAATTATCTGATCGGCTATCCGCATGGTTGCGTAGAACAAACGACATCAACAGCCTTCCCTCAATTGTATCTGGCCGACTTCCTGAAAAGCCATAAAGGGTACCTCAAAGGAGGCGCTGAAGGAGAATGGGATCCTTCTTTCAATGTCCGGCAGGCTATCATCAAACTGAGCAGCATGCAACAGTACAACGGGGCATTAAGTTATTGGCCGGGTGGTTATTACGAAAGCTATTGGGGAACGGTCTATGCCACCCACTTCCTTCTCGAGGCTAAAAAGGCCGGTTATGAAGTAAATCAACAGGTTATTGACCGGTGTATTGGTTACCTGAACTATAAAAACGCAGAAAAACTGAGTGAAAATGCCTGGTATATGGTGAACGGACAATGGATAACCCGCACCATTGCTGATCGCTCCCAGATTTATGGATTGTATGTACTCGCCGTGGCCGGGAAACCGAATAAATCGCTGATGAATCATTTTAAAGCCAATAGCGACCTGCTGAGTACCGATTCGAAATATTTACTTGGTGCTGCCTTTGCGCTTACAGGAGATCTGGCCAGCTACAAAAAACTGGCTCCTACCACTTATCCGAGCGAATCTACCCGTTCCGAATTTGCCGGAAACTTTGCTTCTGACATGCGCAATCTCGCGATCAGCGTCAATACCCTGATCGATGTCGACCCTACAAATAAACAGATCCCTGCACTTACCCGGCTTTTAAGTACCCAGCTCAAGACACGCTATTACCACAATACCCAGGAATTGGTTTTCACCCTGCTTGCCCTTGGGAAAATGAACAGGAGTCTGGGTGATGGAAGTGTAAACGCCATCATCAAAGCCGATGGAAAAGTGATCGGTCGTTTTGATGGAAAATCAGACCTGAAGATCAGCCGCAAGGACTTAACAAACGGTAATCTGGAGATCGAGGTGAATGGAAAAGGAAACCTGTATCTTTTTGCAGAAGTGAGTGGGATCAATTCGAAAGGCAATTTCGAAGAAAAAGATAATTTCCTCCGGGTACGAAGATCCTTCTATACCCGCTTCGGACAGCCTGTTACGGGAACCACTTTCAAACAAAATGAACTGATCGTGGTCAGGGTTGCAATAAGTTCACTGAATGGCAGCCGTATTGAAAATGTGGCGATCACAGATATGCTCCCTGCCGGCTTTGAGATCGAAAACCCGCGTCTGAACGACCTGCCTGATATGGATTGGATAAAGGACAAACATACCCCGAACTACTACGATTTCCGGGATGATCGGGTCAATTTGTACACAGATATTGGCAACGACACCAAATATTTTTATTTCCTTGTCCGGGCGGTTTCCCGGGGAACCTTCAGGATGGGGCCGATCGGTGCCGATGCGATGTATAATGGGGAGTATCATAGTTATCATGGGGGCGGAACGGTGATCGTGGAATAAAGTGGTACAGGGTATCGGGTTCAGGGTTCAGGCAGTCTGATCCGGTACCCGATATCCTTTTAGTCACCCTGAGCAGGCAAACGTATATTAAGAGTTGGAACAATCTTCACGCCGTGTCGAAGGGCCGAAACCCAGAACCAAGAACCCAGATTGAATGAACAAGCTCAAGTACTTAGCACTGATTCTATTGCTTCTCCTCCTTTCCTGCCGGCTGGTCAATCCGGTCATGATCCATTTTGAAAACGACAAGCCAAGCGTCAGTATTGGAGAAAGTTGGGAAGGAAAACTGATTAACGGGAAACGGCTGCCGAGCTCGGGAGAAAACTTCGTGGGGGCCAGTCACCTTTTGATGGCACTTGGAAGAAATGCCGTTCACAGCGAATTGCGCAAGACGGTTCTGGCCAGTTTTGATTCCCTTTACGCCCTCAATCCGGAATGGGAATACCGTTATGGCGAATGTGCGTGGGTAAATGGCGGAAAGATCTGGCCGCACTATACCCATCAGAACGGACTGGTCATTGATTTTATGGTTCCCGTGATCCTTGCCAAAGACTCAACTGCAAGTGTCATTCCTACCCATGTATTTAATCGTTTTGGCTATTCGATGGAATTTGATACAACCGGGAAAAGCGGCAAATACCTCATCGATTTCGAAAGCCTGGCTGCCCATTTGTATTTCCTCAAAACCTGTGGTCCGGCCTATGGTATCCACATTCGGCGTATCATTTTCGCCCCTGAGTTTTTACCCCAACTTTATGCCACCAAATATGGAAATGAACTCCGGGATATCGAGTTTGTTTATAAAGAGCACTGGGTGAGGCATGATGATCATTACCATATTGAGTTTACCTACGAAGCAACTGGCTGACGAGCGCCTCTTTGACGCGGAGGCGCAGAGGCGCGGAGGATTGTTTTTGCGGGTTAAATGAATCAAGGCACGTAATATTCATGCGCCAGCAAGAAGCCGAGAAAATTAAAAACCTCCGCGCCTCTGCGCCTCCGCGTCTACTGCTCGCGGGCAAGTCATCCGGAGCAAGCACGGGAATCTTATTGCTTACACGGTTTCCCCAGCAGATCCAGTGCATCGGTAATCCCCAGCTTTTCAGCCATTAAAAAATCGTTACAGTAATCGCTCATGCCGCTAAGGAGTTTGATTTCTCCCATGACAAAATAAGCTTCAGCAAAGTCGGGATTGAGGGCTATGGCCACTTTACAATCTCCCATGGCGCTGTTGATCAACACGTTGTCGTTTTTTTCTGATTTGAATTTTTTAGGCAGGTCCAAATAATACATCCCTGATTGTGGGGCAGTAGCATAGTAAAAACGTGCTTTTTTATTCCCGGTAAGTATGGCTTTTTTGAGCAGGAGCCGTGCCCGGATCACATAGGCAGAGGCAAATTCAGGGTTGAGTTTGATCAATTCATCCAGCAAGACCATGGCTTGTTGGTCCTCTCCCATCGTGGAGAGAATATTGGCTTTCATGAGTTGCAGCGGCAACACCGGCGCATCCGGAATTTTTTCGGAAAGAAATATGGCCTTATTGACGGATTCCAGGGCCTCCTCAAATTTTCCGATCGCCAGATACGATTTTGATAATCCATCGTAAACACTGGAATACAATTGCCGCATATAGATGTCCGGGTCAACATCGTTCGACCTCAGGGTATACGATTCCCTGACATCCACCGGGGTTTCGTCCGTCTTTTTCAGGGCATCCAGATAGGCACTTACCGCCTCATCATACCGTTTTAATCCCATCAGGGCGTTTCCTTTGAACGCATTCAGCAGCGGATGGATGGGCCATGACGCGAGTCCTTTATTCAATATTTCCAGCGCTTCAGCATATTTTTTCATCTCCAGGGCCATTAACCCCCGTTGGTAGTAATAGGCCGGTGAAGTTGTATCGCAATGATTGGCGATCATTTCTGTTGCTTCGATCTGCATATCTTCCCTTGGATACTGGGATAGTGCCAGTGCCTTCAGGCAGCGGTCATAATCCATACAGGAAGAATCGAGCATGGCCTTTTCAAAATAAATATTGGCCCGGTTAAAAAATGCCAGGGCATTGGTCGGGTTCAATTCTGCACATACCGTATAACTTTCTATCGCCCCATCCAGGTCGCCGGCAGCTTCTTCGATGGCTCCCTTACCGAGCCAGTAATCGGCATTTGTTGGATCGAGTTCAATGGCTTTCCTGACATCGATCAAAGCAAAAGTGAAGTTTTGGATCATGTAATAGGTATACCCCCTTTGAAAGTGGTAATCGGCAATACCCGGTTCCAGGAGAACGGCACTGGAAAAATCGTCGATGGCATCTTCGTACTTCGCCATACGAAACAAAAAATGTCCCCTGGAATAGTAGTAATCCGCAACCATCGGATTTAACTGGATAGCCCGGTTAAAGTCGAGTCCGGCTTTAAAATCCTCCCCTTTTGCTTCAAAAACCTGGGCCCGGATAAAATAATTGAAAGAAGCCGTATCCTCAGTTTTTATGGCCAGGGTCGCCTGTTCTATGGCATCGTCGTAATAGCCGTTTTGCATGCTCACGATGGCCAGTCCGATATAACAGCGGCTGCAGGTATTATCGATCTTCAATGCCGCAAGAAGGTCTTCTGCCCCGCGGGTAAAGGAACTCGCATTCAGTTTGCTCCAGCCTCGGTTTAAAAGATAGAGGGCATTGTTGGGATCCGCTGCCAGCAATTCATCATAAAGTGCAATGGCCGTCACAAAATCACCATTTTTCATATACAATTCAGCCTGCCGCGCTTTGCTGAGCATAGGCTGGGCGTGAATGAGCCCGTTTAAAATGAATATGCAGGTGAAGAGAAAAAAGACCTTTTTCATGTGTTTGCAAAGATAAGGATTAGGTTGAGGTTAAGGTTGAGGTTAAGGTTGAGGTTGAGGTTGAGGATGGTTTAGATTATGCGTTCTAAAACACCTTTCCTTTTTATGATGTTCTTATAATCCCATTGAATTTCGACCGACTTTTTCAGCCAGCGTTCCAGGT
>JAKFCJ010000106.1:0-24955 GCA_036676705.1 Bacteroidota bacterium | reverse complement strand
GGCTGGTCCGGGAACTGGAATAGTTACCGTTACGCAAACCTCTCCTTTTGGTTGCGATAGCACGGTTCAGGATACCGTTACCATCGTACAAACACCTAAACCGGTTATTTCTCTGCCGAACGACTCAACCTGCCAGAACAAGATCGCTACCTATTCGGTTACTCCGGTTGGTGGAGAAACCTACCTCTGGAGTGTGAGCGGTGGATCCATCATCGGATCCAATACTGCCTCATCCATCAACGTATTATGGGGAGCGCCAGGTACTGGAACGATCACCGTGACGCAGACCTCAAGTTTCGGTTGCGACTCTACCGTTCAGGATACCGTTCTCATCGTCTATACCCCGATGCCGGTAATCGATCTTCCGAACGATACGGCTTGTGAAAACAAAATTTACAATTACTCCATCACCCCTGCAGCAGGTGAGACCTTCTTATGGGCTGTGTCTGGTGGATCCATCATCGGATCCAATACCGGGGACAATATCAATGTGCTCTGGGCTGGACCCGGAACCGGTATTGTTACGGTTACGCAAACTTCTGCCTTTGGTTGCGACAGCACCGTACAGGATACTGTGACCATCGTTCAAACACCTAAACCGGTCATCACCCTGCCTAACGACTCGGCTTGTCAGAATAAGATCTACAACTACTCCGTAACTCCTGTTGCAGGCGAAAGCTACCTCTGGAGCGTAAGTGGTGGTAGCATAATCGGTAGCAACACCAGCGATAATATCAACGTGCTTTGGGCCGGACCCGGAACTGGAACCCTGACCCTGACCCAGACTTCGAGCTTCGGTTGTGATTCAACTGTACAGGCGTCGGTGACCATTGTCTATACCCCAATGCCGGTGATCAACTTCCCGAATGATACAACTTGTGAGAACAAAATTTACACCTACTCCATCACCCCCGCTGCCGGCGAGTCCTTCGTATGGGGTGTAACGGGTGGTTCTATCATTGGATCCAATACAGATACTTCGGTCAATATCATTTGGGCTGGACCGGGAACAGGTACGGTAACTTTAACCCAGATCTCTCCATTCGGTTGTGATTCGACTGTTTCGGATGATGTAACCATCGTTCCAACACCTAAACCGGTTATTTCTCTGCCGAACGATTCTACCTGTCAGAACAAGATCGCTACCTATTCGGTTACTCCGGTTGGTGGTGAAACCTTCCTCTGGAATGTAAGCGGAGGAGCTATAATCGGTTCTAACACAGGCACTTCCATCAATGTATTATGGGGAGCACCAGGTAACGGGATCATTTCCGTTACCCAAACATCCGGCTTTGGTTGCGACAGCACGGTTCAGGATACTGTGACCATTGTATACACCCCGATGCCGGTGATCGATCTTCCAAACGATACGGCTTGTGAAAACAAAATTTACAATTACTCCATTACCCCTGCAGCAGGCGAGTCCTTCTTGTGGAGTGTGACGGGTGGTTCGATCATCGGATCAAATACAGACACCTCGATCAGTGTGCTTTGGGCTGGTCCGGGAACAGGAACAGTAACAGTTACCCAAACTTCAGCCTTTGGTTGTGATTCGACCGTATCTGATGATGTGACCATCGTTCAAACACCAAAACCGGTCATCACACTACCGAACGACTCAGCTTGTCAGAATAAGATCTATACCTACTCGGTTACTCCGGTAGCCGGCGAAACCTACCTCTGGAATGTAAACGGAGGTTCAATTGTAGGTGATTCTACCAGCGATAATGTGGATATATTATGGGCAGGACCGGGTACCGGAACAATTAACCTGACCCAGACCTCCATATACGGTTGCGACAGTACGGTGAGCGCCAATGTGACGATCGTCTATACACCTACTCCGGACATGGCGATCCAGAATGATACTGCCTGCGAAAATAAAATTGTTCGTTACTCCACTTCACCTGATGGTCCGAATGAAAGTTACCAATGGGGAGTGATCGGCGGCCAGATCATCGGAAGCTCTACAGATACGGTTGTTTATGTATTGTGGGCAGGACCGGGGACCGGATATATTGAGCTGATCCAGACTTCCGTGTTTGGTTGTGACTCAACCATACTGGATTCGGTACTTATTGTTCAAACTCCAAAACCGGTCATTACTTTACCTAACGATACGGCCTGCCAGAATAAAATTTACAGCTATTCTGTTCAGGCAGTATTTGGCGAAACCTATTTATGGCAAGCCAATGGTGGTGAAATTATCGGTGATTCCACCGGAACTTCTGTATCCGTATTGTGGGGAGCTCCCGGAAATGCCACCATTTCGCTGACACAGACATCCATCTGGGGTTGCGACTCGACCGTTACGGCCAATGTCCTCATTCTTTATACCCCAATGCCGGTGATCACCGGGCTGGATACGGTTTGCGAAAACAAGATCTCTTCCTTCGGAATAACCCCGATCGCAGGAAATACTTATAGTTGGTCTGTGATCGGCGGTAGTATCGTGAGCGGTGGAAATCAGGGAACGGTAAATATTCTATGGGGACAACCTGGTACAGGGTATGTTCGCCTGACGCAAAGAAATCCATTTGGTTGTGATTCGACCGTGACGGATTCTGTTCAGATCATTCGCACACCTATGCCGTCCATTTACGGTGAAGACACGGTTTGTCGCGATAAGGTACATACCTACCACATCGACTCCGTAACCCTCGATAGTTACCAGTGGTCTGTCATTGGTGGTTCTGTCATCGGACAATCGAACGACACCTTCCTGATCGTTAAATGGGGCTTTGCGGGTGCCGGTTCGGTATCCCTGCTCCAAACGAGCGATAAAGGTTGCGACTCGCTTGTAACTTTACCGATACTGATACAGCCTACACCACAACCGATCATGCAGGGAGATACCAACCCATGTAGAGACAAGGTATATACGTATTCGGTGATCAGTCAGCCGAACCATACTTATCTGTGGACAGTAAATGGAGGACAAATCATCAGTGTCGACAATGCTTCGTCTGTGAATGTGATCTGGGATTCGACCGATTGGAGAACCATTACCATGACCATGACTTCACCCGAAGGTTGTGATTCAACCATCACGGACTCCGTTTATGTACGGCCCACTCCGGAGATCAGCATCAATGGCGGGGATACGTCTTGTCAAAATGATATCGTTGTTTACCGGGTAGCAACTGATGCAAACTGGAGTTATACCTGGAATGTAACGGGTGGACAAATAATTGGTTCTGAATTCCTGGATTCGATCAGCGTACTTTGGACCGATCCGGGTACCGGAAACGTAGCGGTATCGGTTATTAACCTGGAAGGTTGTGACACCCTTGTAACGACATTCCCGGTATTGGTGCTCGACAAACCAACTCCGGTGATCAACGGACAGGGACCAGTATGCCGGTATAAAACCTACCTCTACAACACCCCATCCAACCCGGGAGATACCTATGCCTGGGAGGTTGTAGGTGGTTATATCATCGGGGATACCTTTAACACCTCTGTACAGGTCCTTTGGGATAGTGCCGCAGTAAACCTTGTGCGCCTGACCGTGATGAACGACCAGGGTTGCGACTCAACTATAGAACGCAATATCCAGGTTAATCCAACTCCGGTTCCGACTATCGCTGGTCCAGGCCTGCCTTGTGAAAATGAGCTCTATGCCTATTATACTTATTTAAGCAATGCGGGTCAGATAGCAGGTCAAATGACCTATAACTGGCAGGCATTCGGAGGAAATATCATCGGACCTGATGATCGTGATTCCGTACAGATACAGTGGATAGGTACCGGTCCGGCAGTTATTATGCTGCGCATGATCACCGCATCCGGATGTGACAGCCTTGTTCAGTTTAATGTGGATGTTCAGGCGGCACCTGTACCGGTTATCAACGGTCCTGCTATCGTTTGTAACAATAAAATGGCTCAGTACAATGCACAGGCCATAACCGGACACCGTTACCGCTGGACAATAACCAACGGAACGATCCTGGGAAGTGATACGAATACCTTTGTACAGGTATTGTGGGGCGCTCCGGGAAGTGGATTCCTTGATCTTTACCAGTTCAATCCGGAAGGTTGTGACAGCACGGTGAGATTAGTGGTTACCCTGCCTCCGTCGCCAAATCCGATCATCAACGGGGATACTCCTGTATGTTCGAACAGCATCCATTTCTATACCGTACCTAGTCTGCCGGGACATACGTATGAATGGTCTGTTATCGGTGGTACTTTCCTCGGACCAAATACAAGCAGCGGGGTAACGATTGCATGGGGACAAGCAGGTTTTGGACGTTTAACGATCAAACAAACATCCGATGCCGGTTGTGACTCGACCATTACGATGGACCTCCGCATCAATCCGAAACCGAAAGCAGCGATCTCAGGTGAATCCTTTGCCTGTTCGAATACACAGGCTAAGCCTTACTACCAGGAAGACTATAAGGTTCCGCCTAAACCAAACGTGCGCTACGATTGGACCGTGGTTGGAGGAACAATTGTCGGCAATATGAGCAGCGATTCGGTGATCATACGTTGGGGAACCAGCGGTACCCATCCGATCTACCTCACGGCCACGGATACCATTACAGGATGCTTCTCGGAAGACACCTTCTATGTTCAGGTGGGCATCATCCAGGAACCTACTATTCTTTCTGACAAATTCGCGGGCTGTATTCCGCTGACGATACGTCTGAATAATGCCACTCCGGTTGATAGTCTGGACTATACATGGGAAATTTTAGGAACGAACCTGGGTACCAGCAAATCGCCAAACCCAACTTATACCATCGTAAGTCCGGCTTCCTATGTCGTGCGGGTGATCGTTAAGAATAAATATGGATGTGCGGATACGGCAACCATAAATGTGGTAGCTGAGGATGCTCCGATCGCTGACTTTGAAGTGATCAACGGAGAAAATCTATTCCTGGGCGATACCGCTTACTTTGATAACCTGACCATAGGGGCGGATGATTACGAATGGAATTTCCATGATGCGGATCAATCCTTTGATTTTGAACCGAGCAAATACTACCCGGAACCAGGTGAATACCGTGTGGAACTGATCGCAACAACACGATTAGGAAAATGTCCGGATACGGTTGTGAAATTCGTGAAGATCCAGGTAATACCGGAGATCTGGGTACCGAACGCCTTTACGCCGAACGGAGATATCCATAACGAATACTTCACCATGGAGTTCTATTATATCCTGGAAATGGAGTTGATCATCTTCAATCGTTGGGGTGAGATCCTTTACCAGACCACGGATATGAATTTCAGATGGGATGGAACCTATAAAGGTGTGCCGGTGCAGGAAGATGTGTATGCTTACTATGTGCGAGCGAGGGGCTTTAACAACGAGCTCATCGTGAAAAAGGGAAATATTTCGGTCATCCGTTAATATTCCTTCTAAAACACTTGTAAAAAAAAAACTGAAGCGCTAATATTGCATCCCCGTTGAGGGGAACATTCCTTGGTAGCTCAGTTGGTTAGAGCATCTGACTGTTAATCAGAGGGTCACTGGTTCAAGTCCAGTCCAGGGAGCATAGTATAAAAGGGAGAACGAGCGTTCTCCCTTTTTTTGTTCAAACAGGGAGCCAGACAACTTTTCGGGATATGCCTACGTCTTATGCTTAGTGTAATTTCCCTGACCTATGAAAAGAACCTGCCAACTCTCGCTCATTTTCCTTGCCCTGCTTTTTTCCCAGTGCAGAAAAGAAATGCCCCTCGACGAAACGACTGATACTCCTTCATCACAAAATTTTACGATAGATAAAGGAAAAGCAGTTCTTGCAAGTTTTTCAGGAAAAATAATTAATGAATCCGGATTACCTGTAACTTATGCAACCATTAGCATTGGTGATAAAGCGGTTCAAACGAATAGTGATGGATTCTTTTATGTAAAAGATGCCTCCGTCTTTGAAAACCATGCCTATATCCGGGTTTACTCGGCAAATTACTTTCATGGGTCCCGTTCTATGATCCCGAAACAAGGGGTCAATCAGGTAAGGATCACCCTGCTTTCGAATACGACCCAAGCCTCCTTTCAATCCGGTACAGGTGGGATTGTAACCGTGGGGAACGCAAAAGTCGAATTTGGAGTTGGTTATGTGGATGAATCGGGTAAACCGTACTCAGGCCTGGTAAACGTCGCGATGAAATACCTCGATCCGGAGGCCGCCAACCTAAACGAAATTATGCCCGGTGACCTGATCGCTGCTTCACCCGAAGGAACAAAGTTGCTGGAATCATTCGGTATGGTGGCCGTAGAGTTAAAAACAGCAAATGGAACTAAACTCCAGCTTGCAAAAGGCAATGAGGCTACCCTGCATATGGGTCTCTCATCCACTGCGCTTAGCAAAGCCCCGGAAGAACTCCCACTATGGTATTTTGATGAAACAAAAGGCCATTGGGTGGAAGAAGGCTCGGCCCAACTGGTCGATGGCGAATATGTGGGAAAAGTCAAACACTTCAGCTTTTGGAATTGCGATGTGCCCCGCGATTATAACCGTATCGATGCCGTGGTAAAAACAAAAGACGGAAGTCCGCTGGCCGGTGTCGACATTCATCTCAAGAGCCGCTTAATGGGTACCGGACACTGCATGACTTCCTCCAGAGGAGAATTTGGAGGTCGAGTGCCCTCCGGCGAATTGTTTAATTTGGATATCAGTTATTTAAGCGCGGGAGTACTAAAAACCCTGGACCTCGGCCCGTTTTCATCCGATCAGGTGCTTCCTGATATCATCCTTGGAGATATTCCCGGATTAATTACGCTTTCTGGAAAATTCAACGGCTGCAACGGCGATCCCCTGCAAAGCGGAATATTGTTCCTGAACGATCAAACAAGCATCGATGTCATTGGCGGATCCTATTCTTTCAAATACCCGGCAAATCTTCAATTTACCCTCCGGGTCTTTGATCAGACCACCCTGGCGAATAAAAGGTTTTTCGCCGGTTTTGCATCGAACACCATGTTACCGACCGACAGCCTTTGTAAGCAAAATGGGGGTGCAACAACCTATAACTACCAAATAAGCTACGAAATTGACGGCCTTATTTCAACATTTAAGAATCAATCTGGTTCTGGAACCGCATATGATGTAACTACAAATTATGTGAGTTTTCAACGCTACCGGTTTGCTAATCAATCACATTTTGGTGACATTAAAATTGATATACGAAACTATAATGACGCAGGAAATTATACAATTCGTCATCAAAATGGCGACTCCCTTTGGGTTGGTGACTACTTTAAACCAAAATGTTCCTATGCCGATTCCATAAATGTTAAGGTAAGCGAATACTTCATCCAGTCTAATTCTCTTTCCATTAATATTGAATTCTCAGGAAGGCTGAATGTATGGAACGAACAGCTTCAGGCTTATGAAAAAAAGGCACTCAGGAATGGGTATCTTGTCGCTACGAAGCAGTGATCTCATCAGGGAATCCTTTTAATCTTTATTTCATTTGAATCCCGCATAATATCCGTAAATTCACGGCACCAAAACCAAACGAATGCCGCTGAAGTGCTTTACGTTCCTTCTGTATGGCCTGCTCTGTCTTTTCCCCTCAGGGGTACAAGCGCAGGAATACGAAGGACGACAGGCCGATTCGCTCTTCCCGGGAACCGACCATGTTTATTATTGGGAATACAGCCATTATCCGCGGTATATCCATTTTAAACAAGCACAAAAGGGATATACGGCAAATCCATCCCTCTTCTTCCAAAAGATCTTTAAACTTGCTTCTTCCTATACCTTCCGACTCCTGCGCTCCGAAACAGATGCCCTCCACCAGGAACATCACCATTATGAGGTCCTGTATCTTGGCTATCCTGTTGATGGAGGAACACTTAAAGCTCATCTGGAAGGGGGCCAGCTTCATTCCATTGATGCGGCTCTCTTTGATTTACCACGAAGCCTTGCCCCGATCATCCCCCGGGAAGAGGCCATCCAAAAGGCGATAGAAAACAAAACTTCCAACTCCTTTATCTGGAATGACCCCCGGGAAGAGGCCCTGCTCAGGGAATTAAAAAAGGATGAAAAGGCTACCTACTACCCCCAGCCAAAACTTAGCTGGTTCCCTGTCGATGCCGCAGATCCCGGAGGACAGTGGGTGCTCAGTTATGCCATGAACATCTATTCCCTGGAGCCGCTCTTTCATCATAAAGTTTATGTAAATGCTAACGAGGGAAGCATCCTGTACCGGGAAAATCTCCTGCACGATATCAATACCTATGGAACAGCCCTAACCCGCTATTCGGGTACCCAAACGATACGGGTCGACAGCATGAGCTCCGGCCTGTACCGGCTACGCGACAGCAGCCTGGGCGCCCAGATCCAAACCTTTGACCTGAATAACAGCACCAACTACGCCAATGCCGTCGACTTTATCGACAGCAACAATGTCTGGAGCACCATCAATACCCAGCAGGATGAAATTGCCACCGATGCCCATTGGGGTGCGGAAAAAACCTACCTCTACTTTTTCACCAATTTTAATCGACAAAGTTTTGATAATCAGGGAGCTACTATTCGAAGCTATGTGCATTACGGCAACAACTACAACAATGCATTCTGGAACGGTTACTACATGACCTATGGTGACGGCAACGGAACGACTTTCACTCCCCTTACCAGTCTGGATGTATGCGGACATGAAATCGGTCATGCTGTTACCACCTACACCGCCAACCTCATCTACCAAAATGAAAGTGGCGCCCTGAACGAATCCTTTTCCGACATCTTCGGTAATTCGATCGAATTCGAAAACAAAAGCAATGCCTCCTGGAAAATTGGCGAAGAAATTACCCCCAATGGAAGTGGCCTCCGAAACATGGAAAAGCCAAAATTGAAAGGCAATCCAGATACCTACAAAGGACAATATTGGTACAACGGATCCGGCGATAATGGCGGAGTACACACCAATAGCGGGGTACAGAACTACTGGTATTATACCCTATGCGAAGGGGATACCGGGACCAACGACAAAGGGTTCTTTTATGAAGTTGACAGCCTGGGAAGACCTGTCACGCAGCAGATCACTTACCGCAGTCTGAGTGTTTACCTGAGTCGTTTTAGCAACTATGCCGACGCCCGCTTTTTTTCCATCCTTGCGGCCAAAGACCTGCACGGTGCCTGTTCCCGGGAAGTGATCGCGGTGACCAACGCCTGGTATGCCGCCGGGGTGGGCAACGAATACGACAGCCTTGTCGTAAGTGCCAACTTTTCTTCGGATGATTTCCACTGTTTTAGTCCTGCAGCCATTACATTCCTTAACTATTCCGAAAATGCGCGATCCTATCTGTGGGACTTCGGCGATGGCAACCAGGATACTACAGAACACCCCATCCATACCTATAACGTATATGGCTTCTTTGATGTCAGTTTGATCGCTTTTAGTTGTTATGGAAGCGGAAGTGATACCCTCATCAGGAACCAGCAAATTTATATCGACTCGACCGCAGATATATGTCACGCCCTGATCCTGCCGGATAATGGCCGTTCACAAAGCGAATATTGCCGCGGATTTATTTACGATGATGGAGGTGAATCATCCTATTCCGATATGCTCGAATCCTACCTGACCATCTCTACCCCGGGGGCTGATTCCATTGGCGTTGTGTTCCTCGAATTTGACTACGAGGCTAATTACGATTATCTCTACCTCTACCAGGGTCATGATTCACTTGGAAACCTGCTAGGTCAGTATAGCGGGACCAATCTCCCCAACAATGGGGATACCCTTTTTATACAGGGAAACAGCATTACCCTGCATCATTCTTCAGACCCGGCTGTGATCGGTACCGGTTTTAAAATTTTTTACCAGGGATACCGGGCCGCTATTTCCATAAATACCCCACCTGATAGCATCGTATGTGCAGGAGATAGCTTATTGATGATCCCGCAATGGCTGGCACCGGATTCGGGAAGCCTGGCCTTTTATTGGCTCGATTCCGCCAGCCGGCAAACACTGGCAACAGGAAAACAGGCCTGGCTAAAACCGGATTCTTCCCAAACTTTTGCCCTCCTGCTGCTCGATGCCTGCCAGATGGTCAGCGATACGACCTGGTTCCATATTCAGGTACGTGATCCTCTGTCTGTATCAAGCACGAGCGACACGCTTTTCTGCCACCTCCAAAGTGGGCAGTTAAATGCTTCTGGTAGCGGCGGACTCAGCACCAACTATTCGTATAGCTGGCCTGAACTGGGACTCAGCGGGGCTGGCGTCCAGGTGGCTTTTGAAAGGGATACCCTCATTCACGTTGTTTTAAGCGACGGTTGCAGCAGCCGGCCGGATACGGCTTCCATTGCCGTAAACATCCGTGACCCATTATCCGTTTTTCTGAGCGGTGACACCGTGCTTTGTCCGAATACTTCCGCCTTCGTAGAAATGCAAGGTAGCGGCGGAGATAGCTCGGGTTATGCTGCTTATTGGAATGGATCAACCAGTCCGGAAGGCTTCAGCGCCTTCATCCCGCATAGTCAGGGTGGTTGGAACTATGTTACGCTGCGCGACCAATGTTCCTTGCTTCCTGCCGAAGACAGTTTGTTTATACGGGCAATACCCACACTACTTTTTTCTCTTTCCCCGGACAGTACCCTCTGTTATGGCCAAAGTATGGCGCTCCGTGTTCAGGTCCAGGCGGCTGAATTTCCGAGTTTGCAGTTTTATTGGAACAACTCGGGAATAGAAACGGATAGCTTCCATCAAACAGATCCCTACCAGCCCGGAACCTATGTGGTGCAGGTTACTGACCGCTGCAGTTCTTTTGCTGATAGTACCTTTGTGGGAATGTTGTCCCCTTTGACCATCACTCCCGAGGCCGATACTTCAGTATGTTATATGGAAGCCCTTTATAAGGACCTTGAGGCAAACGGCGGGAACTCATCTGCTTATTCTTTTGTATGGACAGACGGCCATAACGGAAGTTCGCGTACCTGGATCCCTTCCGGCACCACGGTATATGAAGTGGTGCTTGATGATGGATGTTCCCTTTCCGATACCCAATACTTTCAGGTGAATGTGCGGGATCCGCTGAGCGTGGATCTGGGATCGAATAGAGTCGTTTGCGATGCGCAGCAATTTCAACTGCTTGCCCTTGCAACAGGCGGACTGAGCACCAATTACGCCTATTATTGGAACGGGATCAAAAGAACGGACACGGCCAGTTTTATGGGGATCAGTCCAGCCTGGTATTTAGTTCGTTTGCGCGATGGATGTTCACCGGATGTGTACGATTCTGTTTTTGTGGATATTCAGGTCCCTCCCATTCCTCCTGTTATATATAGCGATACTTTCCTTTGTACAGGTCAGGAAATTGAGGTCGGAATAGTCGGGGCCCTGAGTGCCGTTAACTGGCAGCTAAGCGATGGAACTACATTCAATACCCCCTCCTGGAAACACAGTTGGAGCAAACCGGGGGTATATTCTCTAAATCTGGATATTGAAGATGCAGACGGGTGCAAAGCCGATAGCCAGTTCAAAAATTGCATAACGGTGGTCCGGGCTGCTGAAGCGCTTTTTTCGGTCAACCGCAAATCCATGCCCCTTGATGAGGCCTTATTGGTTGCGGAGGCCCTGGATCCAAGGGCTGTATTCCACACATGGTATTTTAGCGATGGAAGCAGTTATTCGGGTGCATCGGTTCAACACCAATTTCCGGATACCGGAATTTACACCGTACAACTTACGGTGCAGGATGTCGCGGGTTGCGAAGATGTATCCGAAGATTCCGTTTTTGTATATGACAAGCCGGTAGTTTGGCTCCCCACAGCCTTTACGCCGAACGCGGATAAGAACAACGATTTTTACCGCCCCGTTTTCCTCAATATTGTTTCCGGCGAATATTGGATCTACGACCGCTGGGGAGCTTTGGTTTACCACTGTGAGGATATCAGCCAATGCCAATGGACAGGTGAAACCAACCGCGGGACGGAAGCTGCCGGCGGTGTTTATCTGGTCGTCTTTAAAGGCCTGAGCGCCCAGAACGAACAGGTACAACAAAATGGGACTCTCGTGCTGATCCGTTAAAAAAAAAGGACTACCCGAAAGTAGTCCAATTTTTGACCTCTATGAAAACTCTGGTTATTTGGGCGAAATACGAACGACCTCATGGGTCTTTTCGTTGACATACCACAGCTTTCCTTCCGGATCCAGTTTAAGTCCAACTACGCCGGGTTTTCCGGTAGCAACACGGCCTATTTCTTTTTTTGTATGGATATCAAAGGCAATGATATCCCCGGTTTTGTAATCAGATATAAAGACCCTGTTGTCTTTAATTTCAATTCCAGATGCTTGTTGAAATCCAGCCTCGAACATGACTTCCATTTCCATACCCTGCATTTCCCAATGTTCGGCCAAAGGTTCATTGATCAGATCAAGGTCTCCTTTTTTCGAACCGCTTTGGATGTTCACGCGAATAATTCTTCCTTTTGTTCCATCAACGATATAGAGCCATTTTTTTGCGGCATCCAATACCATGTGGCAGGGTATCCCGTCGGCATATCGGCCAAGTGAAATTTCCGTATAACGGTGTACCCTTCCGTCGCTGTGGTCGTCATTACCGGGTCCGTGGTCCAGTACAAAATCATAACGTACAAGATGTCCGTAGTACGAATCGTAAACCCAAAAGGCATTGTCCGTTTCCGCGGCGATCCCCATGCTGTATGGACTTCCGTGGAGCATATCCAAATGACTTCCGTTTCCTCCTGAAGGTTGCGCATAAATGCTCATATCGCTTGACCACAAAGTAGGACCGGTAAAAGTTCCTCCCTGGTAATTGGCGTCCTTGATATTGGCCGTTGTTGCAAAGTTGCCGTTATTGGAAAAGGCAATGGCAGAAGGCAAAGCCATAAAATGACCTGCATTTCCGTCCCGGAGTTTAAGCGACTCCTGGTTTCCTTTACCGGCATTTTTTATGGTCACCGTAGTGCCCCCATATTGGGCTTCTTTGTTCAGTACCCATAACTCCATATTTCGGGTGGGGTGAAAATCAATGTCCTGGGGGATGTTGACCCCTTGTCCGGCACCCGCAACCACATCCAGCGAGGGGGCCACCGATCCATAAACACCGGCTTCAGCCGGACTATAAAACTCAGGAACGTGGTTCAATTTTTCTGGTCCTCCGTTGTCGTCTTTGCGACAGGCCGACAGGGTAATAAAAGCGCTTAACGCTATAATTTGTCCGGATTTAAAATTCATTTCTTATAAAATTACTGTATAGACAATTGATTTGGCGAATGTGTTGCACCGGCAATCTATCGAACCCGGCTTTTCATTATAAAGGCCCTGTTTACGCCACGGTGCAGGGTAAAATAACCCAATCCGCCCTGCACGTTTCCGGGATAATTCACTGCATCACCGAGGAGTTGCTGGAACCATCCGGAGGAACGTAATACAGCCTCCAAAAATACAAAGTACGGTTTTTCTATTTGAGATACATGAACAAGCAGGGTATCTGAACCTGTTAACCAGGGGATGTCTTTTTGGATATGTATGCTGTCGCCCGGATAATCGGAAGCACGGATCAAAAAGGCACGCCTATCGGTTATGTTCCTGTCCATCAATATATTCCCAAGAGTGGGCCTGCCTCCGCTTTGAATTTTCCTGAGGTCGCTGCTTCGATTCAAGCTTAACACGTACCAGGCTTCCGGATCTGCCGGCTTAGCCAAAGTCAGGTTCATTTTATAAACCGTATCCGATCCCCGTTTGATCCCAAAGGCATCAAGATGGCGCACATCGGCCACTTCCTGTACAACAGAGGCCGCATTTAATTTAGGCTTACCGGAACGGTCGTTTACCCGGATATGAACAGTACTTCCTGCTTCCAGTCGGGCATAATGGAGCACATAGATCCCTTTGGCCGATTCAACGAGGTTGTGCCATTGTCCCTGGTATTCGATCGCAACCTGCAGGCTGTCGATCATCATCGATTCAAGTAACTCGATCACTGAATTGCCCCTTCCTGAATAATCAGGAGGAAGACTGTAAGAAACGCCCACCCAGAGCGAACCCTCTTCACTAATACGGGAGTTGACCACCCATTTCGCCTCCTGTTGCGGGAAAGGAATTACTTTTTCCTCCGGTTTGCAGGAGAAAAAAAGCGTTAAAAACAAACTATAGACTACGGTTTTCATAAGACTAAAATTTAAGGGTGCAGGAAAGAGAGGGCATCATACCAAAAAGACCCACTTCACGGAGCATCAACTTGCCTTCCCGCTCAATGGTTTCAAGACGAAAGGATTGGAGTTGATTGTATACGTTATAAGCCCCGGCCTGAACCTCTATGCTCGATTTTTTGAGTGTTTTAGAATAAGTAACTGCCAGATCAAGACGATGGGAACTGCTCAGGCGCAAGCTGTTCCGTTCTCCATATACCGGAAGAAATACGGGAGATGATCCTCCTGTTCCCGGCATTACGAACTGCGCCACACGCGGGGTATACCGGGCACCGCTGGCCATAAAAAAGGAGGCGGAAAAATGCCAGTGATCATTGAGTTGCGATACCAGTTGAATATTAAAATCATGCCTGCGATCAAAGCGATCGAAATATTCCCTGCCTCCGTTAATTCCTTCAAAATGGCGTTTTGACCAGGAGAGGCTATAGGCGGCCTGGATTTGAATACCCTTGATCTTATATGCGATTTGGAGATCTGTCCCATAGGCATATCCTCTTCCCTGAACCAACTCATCGATCAGCCGCTCTTCAGCAAAGGGTAATGCTCCTTCCCTGAATTCAGTAAGGCCATTCATCTTTTTATAATAAGCGGAAAGGGAAATATTCCAGGATTTGGGTGTCCAGTTCAGTCCGAGGTCGCCCATTATTGCACGTTGAGGCGTGTGTTCAAGGGGCAAAACATACCAGGCGTCGGTGGGCAGGGCCAATGAACTGCTGCTCACTTTCTGTAAAAACTGAGTGTTTCTTAAAATGGATGCCTGAATCCGGACTTTGCTCCCGGCCAGATAAGTAAGGGCAAATTTCGGCTCCGGTAAAACCTTGAGGTTCGGTCCTTCCTGCCAGATAGCCACACGCATTCCTCCTTCGGCTATCCAACGTGTTCCAAGTTTAACCTGATCCATAAAATAGAGGCTTCCTTCTCCAACCCGCTTTTTTTCCGCAGCTTTAGGGTTTATGATACGTTGAAGATCTCCGGTGGAAAACACTTCCATGGCGCTTATTTCATGATGGATCCATCCCAATCCGGCATCGAATTGGTGCTTTTTTCCTGTTTTACGGATGGATGAGGATACCCCGAAATCATTAACTCCGGAGCGTATGCTTAACTCATTCCCCGGCCAAACAAGGCTATTGTGCGATGAAAACCTGCTGGCATAGACCTGGTTTTTGACCTTCCATTTTCCTGTATAGCTATGCTGCAGGGATAGATGATTTTCTCCGCTACGGGTAAGCATTTTCATACCCGGAATAAGTTCGGTTTCCGTGTCTTTATACCTGGACACTGTATTGGCGCCAGCATCCAGCTTATCGCCACTCCCATACGCCAAAAAACGCAATTCATGTCCTTTGGCTGGCCGGACAGTAAGGATCAAACGTCCATCATAAAAACGGGCAGGAAAGCTTTGTCCGGCAATAGGCCAAAGCAAGTCGGGCAGGGAACGTCGCCCGGCCACCTGTATACTCAATTTACCCGGAATTATCGGAGCCTGAACATAGCCTTTAGCCATGAGCACACCCAGTCCTACCTCCGTGCTCAGGCTGTCGGTAGCCGGGGCACTTTCGAGTGTCATAACTGAGGATAACCTCCCCCCGAAGCCCCCGGGAACAAATCCTTTATACAAGCTCGCTTCCCTGATGAGTTCAGATTGAAAAGGAGAATAAAAACTGATGATATGTCCGGCCTGGTACACGGGAACACCATCGAGAAGTACCAGATTCTGGTCGCTCCCACCTCCACGAACCAACATGCCTCCGCTTGCATCCCCGGCTTTTTTAACTCCCGGGAAACTCAGGAAGGATTGAACAATATCTGCTTCTCCCGCAAAACCGGGAAGCATACGAATGTCTTTGGGCGAGAGGCTTGCGGACGAAACCTGCGTTGTTTTGGGGAGGGGGGCCTTTGCACGGACGACGGTTTCCGTTATTTCTGTGACATTCTCCTTTAGCTCAACACGAATGAAGGTGTCGGCCGACAAGTCAAAATGCCTGTCTACGGAGATATACCCTAAAAAAGAAAAACGGATATCCTCAGCTCCATTCAACTCCAACTCAAAATAACCTTCTATGTCACTCAGGGTTCCTGTATGGGAGGCGGGTTTCAGTACGGTCACTCCGACCATTTTTTCTCCGCTGTTTGCATCTATGATAACCCCTTTCAACGTGTGTGCACGAAGCGTAGCAGGCGCCAGGACCAGGAAAAATAGAGGCAGTAAAAAGGTATTTGCTTTCATTGTTCTTTATCATGACAAACCACATCAGCCTAACCCCTATCTCCAAATAAAAAAAGACCGGACGCTTGTGACGCCCGGTCTTTGAACCTGCTCCGCTTAAGGTTTTAGTGCAGGATACTTATTTTCGATTTGGCTGAATTCAGACCATCATTAATTTGGAAGAAATAAACACCTTCCGGAAGATCAGCTGTTTCCAGGGTCATGGCATAGGTTCCCTGGTATAAATTTCCTGTTTTAACAATTTGACCCCGGGCATCAACCAGAATAAACGTTCCGGTTTTGATCCATTCGGGTAATACAATATTTACCTGGCCGTTTGCCGGATTGGGGTAAGCCGATAAGTCGGCCGAAAGTGCCGTTTCCACTCCATTTGGGGTTCCATAATCCAGGCTGAATTCATCCACATTTAAAATGGTTCCAGCTTGCGTAGCATTAACGGAACTCAAAATTGTCAAGGATGCACTATCCGGTGTAACGTTCTGGGTATAATCAACAGCCACGCTGAATGCCTGGTAGCCATTGGTTGCAGCCGTTCCGGCCAGATCTGCGGTTCCGATCATAACGCCGTCTTTATAAAGCACCAGCGTAATGGCAAATTCGTCGTCGCCTGCAGGTTGGTAATCATAATGGCCTTTCAGAAAGAGGGGTTTACCGCTTACGGGAAATTTTTCGTTCAGGGTTCCGCTCCAGATGTCGAGGTCGCCCGACATAAGAAAGCCACCTTCGTACGTTGTGTCTTCCGTATCCGGATCGATCATCATTTGAGTATGCAGGCTGGCTCCTTTTCCGGAAACCCCGGCTATTTGAAATACAGAAGCTTCTCCTCCATCATAAACGGCGTAGTTGCTACTGATAAATCCACTTGGTGTTTTGGTCGTTGTGCCCAATAAGGTTTCCCAGCTTTCAAAACCGGCATTGGGAATTTGTGCATGAACGAATCCTGCGAAGGTTGCTAAAAGTGTAGCAAGAATAAATTTTTTCATTTTTGTGTTGTGTTTGATCCTGAGACAACACAAAACTTTCCAACCCCTATTTCCGTATGGAAATATTTTAAAAAAATGCGTATTGCGAAGCCAGGATCAGCAGCAAACGCAGGTAGGGCAACAGGTTGCTGCGCATTAACTGCAGGGCCTTGGTCATTTGGTTTTCGACTGTTTTTACCGAAATATCGAGGGTTTCGGCAATGTCTTTATTCGAAAAATGCTCGAAACGGCTCAGTTCGAACACCTGCCGGCATTTTGGGGGAAGCAGGTCGAGACATGCTGCCAATTTTTTTTGAAGGTCTTTTTCCCGAAGTCGGTCATAACTTCCGTCGTGCGTGCCCGATTTGGCTTCGAGAACCGCTTCATCATCGTTTAATTCAATGCGGTTTTCCTTTTTGATAATATTCAGGGCATGATTGCGCACGGCCATATACAGATAGGCCTTCAGGCTGGTGGTAACCTGAAGGTCTTTTCGCTTCTCCCAGATTTTAAAAAAAACATCCTGCACCACATCCCGGGCGCGGTCCTGATCGCGGAGCATGGGTGTTACAAAACGGACCAACGCATCATAATAAAGATGAAACAGCTCTTTTAAAGCCGATTCATCGTCAGTTCGCAGCCTGTCGAGCAAAACCTGCGGGTTGATTTCAGCGGCGACTAGCGACATGTTCCTTTCGTCACGATCCAATGAATTCCTCTAACCTGAATTTCAAGTTCAAGTACCTGCTTTAAAATCTCCCGCATTTCTTCGGGTGAATTTTTTCCGTACTCCCCTGAGAATGCGCAGTAGTCGGGAGGCAGGTTATGACTTATTACGATTTCATAATAGTGTTCAATGTCGTTTAGCGTGGTAATGATGTCTGTATTATTGAAATTCAGTTCACCGTTGACCCAGGAAGTTTCATTCCTTGAACCAAAGGGGATATTTTTCAGGCTGCCTGTTTTGCTGTCGTAGCGCGCAGCCATGCCTTCTTCCAGAATTAGGGCAGCATCTCCCGACTGAAAACTTACTTTTCCTTCTTTTACCCGCAATTCCACATCACCGGCCTCATTTAATTCATGCAGATCGAATGCTGTTCCCAAAACAGTCGTGCTTGTTTTTTTTGTTTGAATGGTAAACGGATGGATCGGGTCTTTCGTTACTTCAAACCAGGCTTCTCCCTTCAATTTCAGGAAGCGGTTTTCAAGAAAATTCTTTTTATAGCGCAGTTCACTTCCCTTTTTAACTACCACCCGGCTCATGTCGGGGAGAATAACTTCCTGGTTCGCTGCCGTGGCTTGGATATGTTCCCAGGAAAAAACCTGGTTCCAAAGCGTCCAGGAAACCATGGCGATCAAGGCCAGAGATGCGGCAAGCGCCATTTTCTGCCAACTGCCTGTTAAGAAGGCTTGTTTGGGTTTTTGATGGATGCGGGATTCCAGTTTTCGCCAGTCTTCATTGACAAAAGAAGGTTGCACATACAGGGCACTGGTGTCCCAGGTCAGTTTCATCTCTTCGAATTCCCTGGCCAATTCCGGATCCTTTTCGAGTTCCCTCAGGAATTCGTTTTGCTCCTCCACCGAAGACTCTTCGCGGATGACCCGGCTTGCGATCGTGTAGAACTGCTCATTCATTCACCCTATGACATCTTCAATTGATAAAACCCCTATTTGGATTGATGATTATGCAATAATAAATTCCAAGCTCCAAATTCCAAGCTCCAAGGTTCTGGGTTCTGGGTTCTGGGTTCTGGGTTCTGGGTAAAAAATTGGTTATTTGGAATTTGGAGCTTGGAGCTTGGAACTTTCCGGGTGTTCTAAAATAAACGAGATCGCCTTCTCCACTGCAATTCCCCTTGAGCCCTTTAAAAAAATAAGGCTGCCAGGAGCAGGTAAGTTTTTCTGCAGATACGCAGCAGCTCTTTCGGCATCCATAAAACTCCGGCTATCTTTTCCAAGTGCTTTAGCAAAGGCGGGGCCTATAAAAATTCCCTTTTCGAGTTTAAGCTTCTTCAACAAAGCGATCACGTTTTGGTGTTCCTCTTCTTCATAGGTACCGAGTTCGAGCATGTCGCCGAGTATAAAAAACGAATCTCCTTTATGTTCTGCCAGGGTTTGCAAGGCCAGTTCCATGCTGCTCGGGTTGGCATTATAACAATCCATAAAAAAAGTATAACCTCCTTTTTCGATGATCTGCGAACGGTTATTTTGAGACACATACGATTCAACAGCCGTTTTGGTGATCCAGTCGGGGATACCAAAATGACGGGCTACGGCAAAGGCGGCCAATATATTCGAAAAATTAAAGGCCCCGGGTAAGCGGCTATGCACCTCGATTCCTGAATCCAATTCCATACTTACGCCCGGCAAACTTCCAAGAAGTCTTGCACCCGTGGTGGCACCCTCTCCCTGACCATAGGAGATCATGCGGTCAAGCCGTGTTGCCATGCTTTCCAGCCAGGGATCGTCGCTGTTTACAAAGGCAAGTCCGCCATGTTTTTTCAGGTAATGGAACAACTCACTTTCCTCTCGGGCAACCCCTTCCATACTTCCAAAACCTTCCAGATGTTCTTTACCGATATTGGTAATAAGACCGAAATCAGGTTCACAAATTTCAAGCAGCTCAGCAATATCCCCGGGTTGATTGGTGCCCAACTCGATGACGGCCATCTCCGTATTGGCCGGCATGCTCAATAGCGTAAGGGGGAGTCCGATATGGTTGTTCAGGTTTCCCCGGGTAGCATGTGTACGGAATTGCGTGGCCAATACTGTTTTTAAAAGTTCTTTGGTGGTCGTTTTACCATTGCTTCCGCCAATAGCAAGCACAGGGATCGCCAGTTCTTCCCGGTATAAACGGGCCAGTTCCTGAAGGGTTTTGAGCACATTGCTGCTGAATAAAAAACGGGGATCATTTTGATGGGCCCTATAAAGCGCCTGATCATCCACCACCACATAAGCCGCACCTTTTTCAAGTGCCTGGAGGGCGTACTGGTTGCCGTCGAAATTCGGGCCCTTTAATGCAAAAAAGATACATTTATCGGGTATATTTCTGGAGTCGGTACTGACAATCGGATGCTTTTTGTAGATTTCCAGCAGTTTCGAAACCTGTTTAAATTCCATGAGGCAACAATTTGCCTACGAAACTAGTCTTTCTTAAAAACCATCAAATGAAAAAATTTCTCTACGTCTTAAGTTTTCTCTTTGTTTCTTCAGGTTTAACAGCTCAATCCTCCGAACCAGGCTTTTACCTCAATAACAAACTCCGGTTTCTTGATGCGAATAACGATACCATTCCTTTTCCTTTTATCGGGGGTTTCATAGCACCGCAATTCAGTGAGATCGACCTGAACAACGACGGAGTCAAAGATCTTTTTGTATTTGACCGTAGCGGAAATAAAAAAATGACCTTTCTCAATGAAGGCAAAGCCGGGCAGGTCAGCTATATCTACGCCCCGAAATATGAATTTTACTTTCCGAACCTCGGCAGCTGGGTACTTCTTCGCGACTACAATTGCGACGGGAAGGAAGATATTTTTACCGGCTCCCAACAAAGCGGATTTACCGTTTATAAAAACACGGGTACCGCCGACAGCCTCTCTTTTGTGCACGTGGTCTGGGATCTTTTGGATACAACAGGTGGCAACATGTACAACCTGAACCTCGACATACCAGCCATTGATGATATTGATGGAGACGGAGATCTGGACATTCTGGCCTTTGGCGTACTAGGTGGCTATGTACAGTATTACCGGAACGAGCGGGTTGAAAAAGGTCTGCCCTGTGAAACGCTAAACTTCAATTTTGTTGATTTTTGCTGGGGCTCCTTTGTGGAGGCCGGGTTTACCAACGAGATCATCCTGGGCGACAATTGTTTCAATCTAAAATTTTACAAAAACCAGCTTCATTCCGGAAGTACGGTATTGACTTTCGATGCAGATGAAGACGGCGATAAGGACATGCTCATCGGGGATGTCGACTATCCGGATTTTAAATTCCTGAAAAATGGCCGCGTTGAAACAGCCTGGCCCTGGGATACCGTTACCGCCTTCAACAACAACTACCCGCTGAATACCAAGGGGGTATATATTGATAAATTTCCGGCCGGGTTTTATATGGATGTGAATAACGACGGTATCAAAGATCTGATCGCGTCGAGCAATGAAGCAAATACTTCCAGCAACCTTCATCAAAACTGGTGGTATAAAAACAGCGGAAAAACGAACAACCCGAATTTCAGTTTCCAGGACAGCAGCTTTCTGCAAAACATGACTATCGATTTTGGTTCACAGACCAGTCCGGCCTTGTTTGATGTTGACGGCGATGGCGACCTGGACCTGATCCTGGCCAACCGTGGAAACTACCGGGAGACCCTGAATGGTAAGGACCGGCTTGCTCTTTTCGAAAATGTAGGAACGTCTACTAAGGCAATTTTTAAACTCATATCAGAAGATTACCTCAATTTTAGCCAGAAAAACCTGGCAGGACTCAACCCCACCTTTGCCGATCTGAATGGCGATGGATTAAATGACCTCACAATCGGATTATTGAATGGGCGTATCCATTATTACCAAAATTCAGGGACTGCCACCGTTCCTGCCTTCACACTGATTACCGACAGTCTGGGCAGTATCGATGTTGGAAGCCTTGCAGCCCCTCATTTTTATGATATGGATGGAGATTCCGTTCTGGACCTTGTTCTCGGAGCCAGTACCGGTTTTATTCAATACCATAAGAATCACGGAACCAAAACCCAGCCTTACTTTTTAAGTGTCCCAACAGTGGATAGTGTCGGGAAGATCTGGGCTGCTGACTATTTTTATAACTATAACAACTTCGATTCAGTAGGAAACCCGATAGATTCCGTGAAAACATTTGAATATGAAGGACATAGCACTCCTTGGATCGCTGATCTCGACAACGATGGCAACCCGGAAATACTCTGTGGAAGCAAGGGTGGAAAGATCCACATTTATCCCCTCGATAAAAATAACCTCTCCGACTCCTTTCTAAACCAAACTGATTATTTTATTCAACCCCAAAACCAGTCCGGAGGCATTGTTGATCTCGGAGGCAGGACAGCCCTTGCTTTAATGGATGCTGATGGAGATGGCCGCTTGGATATCCTTGTCGGAAACAGCCGCGGAGGCTTGCATTATTTGAGTTCTGTTTTTTCTGATGATGATACACTAAACAGCATTCCCGGAATTTCACCCGCACTGGGCTTGTCGGCATTCCCTAATCCTACTTCCAATGTGGTGAACCTACGGCTCGAACAGAATTTGCAGCTTGAACTGGACATCCAGGTGATCGATGTTTTGGGCAGAACCCTACAAACCGGCTCATGGAACCCCGCTTCCGAGCATGTGAAACAACTGGATCTGGCCAAAGCAGGTAATGGAACGTATTTCGTTATTGTGTCGCACCCTGAATACCGAACGACTACTCTTCGTGTGAGTGTGGTACGCTAAACCTTTTTTTCCTTTTTCGCTCCGGCTTTCTTTTCTTTGTTCCTCTCTTAGAAGGAATGAAAAAAACCTATAGCCTGCTGTTCCCCTTATTGCTGGGTGCCAATACCCTTTTTGCCCAGGATAATAAGTATGGCGAATTCAGTGGCAATTTTCAGACAAATGCCCAGTTTTATGTGCGCGACGACAGGATCGGGGCCAATACCATTCAATACCTCCGGCAAAAATCTTCGGTGGATGCCTGGTTGTTCATGAATTATAAATTCCAGGGGTTTGACATAACGGCCCGTTATGACGTGTTCAATAATTCACCCCTGTTGAACCCGCAGCAAGCCTATACCAATGGCGGAATTGGTTATTGGAGTGTTAAAAAATCGGTCGGGGATCTGACACTTACCGGTGGGTATTTTTATGACCAATTCGGAACCGGTGCCGCCTTTCGTGCCTTTGAAGACCGGCTTATAGGGATCGATTATGCGGTCAGGGGGATCAAAGCCGAATACAAGATCAGCGGGAGCTGGAACATAAAAGCCTTCACGGGCCAACAAAAAGGATTTCTGGACCTAAGCACAAATGAAGACACGCGCTTCACCGTTTCGCCCCAGGTATTAAAAGGAGTGTATACTGAGAAACGCTTTGAACTGGGTAAAGAATTTTCTTTAGACCTGGCTGGAGGGGTGGTTAATCGTACACTTGACGGGACGACGATCAACCGCCTGGTTTCTGAGATCAATGGCTTGCCCCTGGAAGAGCGCTTTCAACCGAAAAGCAATACCTATATCGGAACTGCAGGCTTTACCATGAACTACAAGGGCTTTGCTTTAGCCGGGGAATACAATTACAAGACTTTTGAAGCCATAAGAAACCCGTTTACAACAAAAATATTCGGCAGCGACGGTTCCGTTCTTTTCGGTTCTCTGGGATATTCCCAAAAAGGCTTGGGTATCAATGCTTCCTATAAAAGGGTCGAGACCTATCAGTTTCGGAATACCCCATATAGTATCCTGTTGAATGGCCAGATTACCTACCTGCCTTCTATAACAAGACAGAATGTGTATCGACTGTTGGCCAGGTATATTCCGGTTGTGCAGGAGTTGGGAGAAAATGCGATCGCTGGAGATATCTTATGGTCACCTAATAAAAAATTGACCCTTAACATGAATGTGGCCTGGGTTGACCAGCTTGACGGGAAACATCTTTTTGAGGAATATTATATCGATGCCCTGTATAAAGTTTCTACCAAGATGAAAGTCCAGTTGGGAATTCAGAGTGTATTTTACAGCCAGGCGATTTACCAGCTAAGTCCGGCGGCTCCTGATGTAAGGACCATCACCCCTTTCACCGAGATCATCTATAAACTCACAACCAAACAAAGCCTGCGTTTTGAGGCGCAATACCTGCATACCAAAGCCGATCTGGGGAGTTTTGTCAATGCGTTGATCGAGTACAATGTTTCTCCCCATTGGAGTTTTTCCATCGGAGATATGGTAAATACGGATCCCGTAAGGACTGAGGGCACGCCGCAAGAAGCGATCAGCGATGAGATCATCCACTATTACAATATCTTTGCAAGCTACCAGACGGGAGCTACCCGCTTTACACTGAACTACCTCAAACAGGTTCAGGGGGTAAACTGCACCGGTGGAATTTGCCGTATAGAGCCTGCTTTTAGTGGGCTGCGTTTTGGCCTGATCACCAACTTTTAGTTAACGAGCAGCTCCGGATGAGCAGTTCCTGTCTTTTTTGTAATTTTGATATAGAATGAAATTATTTTCTGCCCTTTTTCTGCTGGCTTCCGTATTCCTTCTTTCCTGCGAAGAAGAGCCACTTCCCATACTTACAGAAGAGCCGATACCGCCTCTTTTTGACACGACCTATGTTAAACCGGTTCCTTCAGGCGCACAGGACAAAATTGTTTTGTTTGAAGAATTCACCGGTGTACGTTGCCCGACCTGCCCCAATGGACATATTGCCATCAAAAACATGCAGGCAAACTTTCCTGGTCGTATCGTAGCAATTGGTATTCATGATAGCTCGGAATTTAACCTAGCTACGCCATTTCTTGGAGAAGAAAACTATACTACGCATTGGGGAAAGAGCTTGTTAACCATAATTTCCAAACCTCCTGGCATCCCATATGGAATTGCCGATCGATTA
>JAKFCJ010000105.1:0-11791 GCA_036676705.1 Bacteroidota bacterium | reverse complement strand
CGGTCGCTGAACCATCAGGCACGTAGCAGCTATCGATCAGGCCCAGTTCGTGCTGGTAATCGCCGAGGCGAAACTCGGCATATCCTGGACGTTCGAAGTATGGTTCGATGCCCAATAGCTCGGCGTACCACTTCTTTGCCGCTGCTAGGTCATCCGTCCAAAAACTGACTGTAGTGAGTCCTCGTAATGTCTGTGTGTCCCTCATAATCGATTTCCTCCTTAATGTTGAGTGGTACGTCCCAATGATAAACTAAATAACATCTCCTGATTAACTTCGATTTACTTACGAATAATCCCTTCTCTTATTCAAGAAAATGGCCCAATACAAAAATAAGGAGCGCAATTATTGCTAAAGAAAAGAGACCGATTGTTTAGAAGATCATTGCTGAAACCTTATTCAAGATAAGCCCCCGTTAACTGAAGAACGTCCCTCATTTTCGTTCTTAAACTATTAATTATTTCAAAGAGAATATTACTCCTGCGAATTAAAGTAATGCACACCAAAATAGGATATGATATTCTTGTAATTATTACATTCTCAGATGAATATAGAGGAATAAAATGACAAAAGCAAATTGGAACGTAAACCCTGCCAATAGTAATGTTAATTTTTCAGTAAACAATTCTGCGAAGTCTATTACCTGGGCATACAAATATTTACCCTCGTTTGTCTGTTGAAATTGTATAGACTCTAAAATTTTTTCCTGCGTTTTTTCTCCGAAACCTTTTTTATGGAAATCGTTATGGACCAGGCCCCAGGCCATGAAGATAATATCCGAATCGTCATGATGCCCGAATCCTCCGCAACCTAACACACGTTCGTTTTCGAGCAACACATAATAATGGGTTCCATCCTCAAGTTTTCCATCCTTTATATCCTGGAATTTATCTAAAAAGGCCTCGAACAAGGCAATTTCACCCTGCGTAAAATACAAGGGGACATTGCTGATGAAGGCATGTAGACAGGCGGATTTATCCAGTGGGTCGTAGGGTCTAACGGTTTGGGTCAAATCGAGGGTGAGGTTAAGGTTGAGGTTGAGGGGTTAGGAAGTGGGTTATCATCGAAACCGTAGCGGCGATCACAGCAGAATCCTGGGGTGTGGTGATCTCTCCTATATAATCCCCATGTCCGCCGGGAAAAATAGCCAGGCGGGAATTGGCCAGGAGCCGGTGCATTTCTATGGCATGTTCCGGGCTCACCACATCTTTATCGCCAAGAATGATCAGGGCCGGTGCCTTAATGGACTTCATCTGGTCTTCCGAAATGTCCGGAAAGGACTGCATCCTGGCTACGTCTCTTTCATACATGCGGTGCATGGCATTGGTATCGGGGTTCACTTCAAGGAAGGCATCCTTAAAAGCCTGGGGCATGGTTTCAAAGCTGGGATTGGCCATCATGTCCCAAAACCAGGAAGGTGCTCCGCTCCTCTTGTAAAAAGTAGAAGCGACAATAATTTTGTTTACCCTATCGGGATGACGAATGGCAAACTGGAGCGTCGTGTTGGCTCCGTTGCTAAAGCCAAAAATACTGGCTTTATAGATCTTCAGATAGCTTAACAATGCCGCAATATCATCTGCATCCCTGTCGAAACCCAGGGGTCTGTCGATATCCGCCGTACGCCCATGGGCCTGCATCTCCACGGCTATGACCCGGTGGTCTTTTGCCAGGGCGTGGAGCACCCGGCCAAAGGTGGTTTGGATGGTCGATCCTCCTCCATGGATCAATACCAGGGGTTCGCCTTCCCCGTGGATCTCATAATACATGTTCAGTCCGTTTACCGGGGCATAGCCGCTAAGGCTGTCCTGGACAGTATTCATGTCTGTTTGTGTTTTCGTATCCATTTCTTTTTTATCCATTGGGCCGCACCCTGACAAAAGTATTGCAAGCCCGATCATTGCCCATGCTCTTCTCATTTTAGTCCCTGTTAAGCTGGTGTTCGTTTAAGCGACCGTAAGGCTCCCCCATCAATACCTTCTGATACATAGCCCCCGAACTCTCGAGCGGCACATCAAGGCTAAACCCGGCCTGTTCCTGGAAGATCATCGCGATATCCGAACCTCCGAATAAAAAATGGCCCAGCATGTCGCCTTTATTAACGGCTAGTCCCGGTCGTATATGTTTTTCGAAATTGATGGAACACACATGCGACATCCCGATCGGAAGCAGGGCAACAAGTCCATGATTTCCGGTTTCGATGATCACACAGCCCCGCGTTTCCACCGACTGCCAGCCGGGTATGGAGGCATCGTAGGCATAACGCTTGTTGATGGGGTCCCAGATCACAAAACAGCCCGAAGCTTGTTGACCGGGAATGATCCTTACTTCCCGAACGGTTCCGCTCACCGGAAAATGAAAACGGTGATAGTCGTTCAGGTCGAGGTAGGCATGGGTAAAGGTGCCATTGGCAAATTCTTTCTTATAGGCACTTTCTTCACCGATCAGGGTTTCGATGGAGGTTAAGGTTCCGGATTTAATGGCCACCCCTTCTTTCTGAACGATATGGGAATTGTTGTCGATCTTCCAAATGCCCTGGGGACGTGCATCCGCGGGTGAACATAACAGGGATGGATCATCGGGAGCGGCGATGGGACGTTTGTCGGGCGATAATAGCCGTCTTGAAAAAAACTGGTTAAAGGTTTTCCAGTTTTTGGGGTCCTCATACCCGTCCTTTTTGAGTCCGAATTGATCATCCTCCAATGCGATCTTGTAATATTCTTCATTCCAGGAAGCTTCGGAGTCTAAGAAGCCGCCCCAACCTTCATTAAAGCCGATCAGCCAGCCGGCATAGGGCTCCACATATTGGAGGCAGTTATTGTAGTAGCCTTTATTTTCCAGTTGCGGAAGCGGCTGGTCATTGAGAAAATAGAAATAACAGAGGCCCTGGTCCATACGCTGGTACAGATCAGGATACGTCATTTTTGGCAGCAAAGCCCAGGGCATGGCTTTTTCCATGTAGCCAATAAAGGCATAATATTCTTCGAGCGTTTGGGCCGGGTTGGAATTTTTATCGGGATTGATCCGTTTGGCTTGTTCGATGGATGCAACTAACAGGGATCGGATGTTTGGATCGCTTTCCACCATGCGGATCAGTTCCATGGTTTTTTCCCCATATCCCGGTTTGTTGATGGATGAGAATGTGTCGCCTGCGAGCGAATGGTTCATGGGAGAAAAATACCATTTTTACTTCTGCCAAACTATTCTCACGAATTGAGCACTCGAAAAATTTTCCCCGTTGATCTTCGAATTTCCGCTCAATCCGCCCAAACCACCCAGGTGATTGCAATTTGCATCGATAACTCCTGTTGGCATATCCGCTCCACAAGTACCCGGCTCAAAAGTGAAAACAGTTTTATTCTGGAACCAGTATTCACTTACACTGGCGTCGTCACAATGACTGGTTTGCTTGTATTCCTCTATCTTTTTTTCCACGCATCGTGGCGTGCGGCCTCCTATTTCCAGCTTTTCACAGGACGATATGGTTAAGATTGAGGTTGAGATCAAGGAAAGGAGAACGAAGGGGCGCATGGGTTAAATTTTTAAGTGAAGTTAACTAAATCAGCGGGGATAAATATCGTCATCGCTTATTGATATTTTTTGGAATAAACGTCTGTATTAAAAGGAAGGTTGCATAGGGATTACTAAGAAATAGGAAGAATTGGAAGTTATGGCTTATGCAGTCATTTTGTGGTCCGAAATCATTTTTAGAATCATTCTAAACAACCTATTTTCGCGGCCATGTACTGGCTCGCAAAACTCCCTATCATCACCACCCTGTTTTCCATTTATTTCACCTGGGAAATCGGCCGCCACTGGTGGGTAAAAAAACACGCCACGTACCTGTTGTGGTGGTGCATCGGCGTGTTCTTTTATGGAGCCGGTACCTTTGTAGAAAGCTGGGTGGGATTATTTGGCTGGGAAGAACCTGTTTTCCGCCTCTGGTACATATTCGGCGCCTTATTGGGCGGTGCTCCTTTTGCGCAGGGCACGGTTTACCTCTTAATGAAACCTAAAACCGCGGATATCCTGGCTTTTTGTCTGATCGTCACCGTACTTTTTGCCAGCACAGCCGTGTGGCTGAGTCCGATCGATTATTCCCTGGTCGATCCCCACCGCCTGACCGGAAAGGTGCTCGAATGGCGCTGGGTGCGTTTGATGACCCCTTTTATTAACACCTATGCCTTTATCTTTTTGGTGGGTGGCGCCGTTTGGTCAGCCGTAAAATATGCCAAAGTTCCCGGAGCGAAGGCCCGTGTCTATGGAAACATCCTCATTGCCATTGGTGGTCTGCTCCCCGGTATCGGTGGTGGTTTTGCCAAAGCTTCGTATACCGAGGTTTTGTATGTGCTAGAGCTTATCGGACTCCTCTTTATTTTTCAAGGTTATAGGGTGATCAAAAAAGACGGTTCGAGGTCTTTGCATAAGAATCAGGTTGAAATAGATAAGGAGGACGGGAAGTAGGGAGGTAGGGAGGACAGGACAGCTATGGACCATGGTCTATCGTCCATGGTCCCCCTCAATCCTCGATCGCCTCTATCCCCTGTTCCTTCAAACGCTCGAGATGATCCAACATAGCCTTTAGTTGTTCAGGTGGATGTCCCTTCCAGTTTTTGTGTTCACCCATTACCTTCAGGGGAAATTTGGTGCGGTAGGATTTGGTCGGATTTCCGGGGAACTTTTTATCGGTCAGGTTGGGGTCGTCTTCATAAGCACCTGTAGGCTCAACGATATAGATCCTGCCCGGCCCTTCTCCCTGAGCGAGTTCAGCTCCCCAAATGGCTGCATCCTCGGTGGCGGTCAGGTACACATACGCGGCCTGTTTTCTTTTCCCATAGTTCGAATTAAAACCCGCTTCGATCAGGTCGCCCGGTTTTAGGCTGGCTTTGGTGCCGTGGTAGAAGGGTCCTCCCTCACCCCTATTTATTTCCATTGTTATTCGTCTCTTTTGATCGTGAATGTCGCGGTTAGTCCAACGCAAAAGTTTCTGGGTAATTTATGAACGCCAATTATCGCTCTGGAATGTTCGCCTCTGGTTTCCAAAATTTTCACGAACAGGTCAGAAGCTCCGTTCACCACCTTTGGCGCCTCGTCCCAATTTTCTCCCGACTGAAAGTAGGCATCAATGTGATTTAGTCCGACTACCCTTTCGAAACCGACCTTTTTATCCAACTGTGCCAGCACATTCAAGGCACATAATTCCATGGCCTTGTATCCTTGCTCCCTTGAAATTTCATCTCCCAGCCGCCCCTGGTAAAGGTATTCCTCATTTCGTATCGGAAACTGAATAGCGACATAGGCGATATTTTCACGAATATTTACAGAAAGATAATTGCCCCCGGGTGTTGAAACAGCCGGAAGTTGGTAACCAAATCTATCTAAATTCCCCTTCGGTGTCATTGTAGCTCCTTCGTAATGCTTTGCTGTTTTCATTTCCGCAAAATCTTCTCCATCTTCCTGCCCTTAGCCAGCTCATCTACCAATTTGTCCAGGTACCTGGCTTGCCTGGTCAGTGGATTTTCGATCTCTTCTATCCGGTACCCACAGATCATACCCGTGATCAGGTTCGCATTGGGGTGGAGCTTAGCTTGTTGAAAGAAGGTTTCAAAAGTTACCTTTTCATCGATCAACTGCTTCAGCTTTTTGTCATCAAAGCCGGTAAGCCATTCGATGACCTGATGGAGCTCCTCTTTGGTCCTCCCTTTCTTTTCTACCTTATCGACATACATCGGATACACCGAAGCGAAGGTCATTTTGGCGATACGTTCATTGTGGGTGTCGGAAGTGTTCATGTTATCGGATCTTCAATTTAATGAATAACGTTTAAACCATGGAGCGATTATAAACCGGGACTCCGTAAATTCCAAGTTCCAAGTTCTAAATTGTCACCCTGAACAGGCAAGCGACAAATCAGACTTAGCGAAATCCCAAGGATATTTTTTAGTGAAAAAAGTAAACCGCCAGCACAACGATCATAAGTCCGGTCAGCAAGGCAATTTTACCAAGTGGCTGGATCTTTTTCAGTTGTGTTTCAACATCCCCATGTCGCGCTTTTTTTCCGATGGAGGTAATGATCCCAATCAATGCGGCAAGCACCAGTACCAAAACCAGTTTCGCAATGAGCAAGGGTGAAGTTGGAAGGGAGATCCAATAGCGTTCCATTAAAAAAAGACCTGAAATAACAAGCAGGGTCAGTCCGATATGTCCCATCCTGCTCAGGCCCATGGCATTTAACTGGAACTTCATCCTGTCATCTTTTTCCATCTTGGCGGAGGCTATTCCCAAAAACATAAAGCCGAAACTTGTTCCCAGGCCCATAGCGAGTCCGAGGAAGTGAAAAATAAGCATAATTTCATGCATAGGTGTAGTGATTAATAAAAATACTAACCGAAAATAATAAAGTTTTTAAATAAGTCTATGGACCAGCATTCCCCCTTTTTCTCCTTTGGTATAGCGTCCCCTGAATGATAAAGTTGCTATCTATAGCCAGATGCAAGGTGGTTTAATCCACCTGAACCCCTTCTCTTATTCGCTGTGGGATCAGAGCGACAATAACATCCAATTTGTCGCCCTCTAAGTTTTTATACTTTGTGTTGAAGAATTTTTTAGCACCTGTTTCCCGCAGTTCCAAGTGCGCTGCTTTGATCTCATTCTGACAGGCTATGTAGAAGCTATAGTCAGTCTCTTTTTCATTTTGCAGGTAAATAGATCCTTTTGAAACTGGCTGCTTCCCGATCAGGGGGAGTTCTACTTCTGTCTTGTCAGAGGTTTCTGTAATGAAGTGCTTAACTGCATTTCGCAGTTCCGACTTACCGGTCAAAACCCCGTTCATGTGAATTTTATCGTCTTTGGAAACAAGGATAATCAAACGATTTTCTACCTCTACGGGTTCGGGTTTTTCTAATTCGGGGCGTTCGGCAAGTAATGCTGCAATTCCTTCTTTAGTATCAAGCACCTGCCTATCATATTCCTCAACATATTTCCTGGCGATTTCATTATTAAATGACTTTAATGCTTCGTATGAATCTGCTCTAATGCCTTCTTGTTCCAAAGGGTCGAGCAAGATCTCACCCAATTTTAAGGTTGCCAGTTCATAATTAATTTTCTGAAGGCCCAGTATCGCATACCCCCGGTACTTCATATTCTTGTCAATAATTTTCTCTGTTAACAGCGGGCCAATCGCATAGCCCGCTTCTTCAATCGGGCGTATCAAGTATTCTTCCGCCACAGACTGATTTTGAAAAACAGCATAGTAAAAAAAAGCACATTTTTGGTCAATAACGCGCCCTAGGGCAAAGTAGTACGTCAATGTGAGGGCCAAAACAACTCCGGCCGTTTTGTTATTCTTTTTTATTAATTGCAGCAGTCCAAAAACAAGCAAGTTAGCCGCTACCAGCCAAAATAATGTCTTGTAAAAGAATAGGGAAGTCAATGCTATGTCGAGCATTAACATCTCCTTTCCTTGTGGATCCCAGGCGTAATTAGGGGTCCAGGTCCGCATTTTCCAATATCCAATTACCAGGAGACTGCTGATTAGAAAGGGGGCTGTTTTAGTGATGATTTTTTTCATATCACTTGTTAAAACCTGCTTATCGTACTTCTTATTCCCTGCGGCATATGCGCACAAAATAAGGTATTTTCACACACTCTGCCAGTCAATTCCGATTCACCTTAATTCAAGTTTTTGCGCCGATTGTCCGATCCCCATTTTATTTTCGTAACCCTGCTTGTCAATTTTATACCAATTGCATTTTATGTCCTCATAGTAAAAGGTTTCGATAAAATTCAATCCTAGTTTTTTAAGGATTTTGTTCGAAGCTCTGTTTTCACAGTTGGCAGCAGCAAATACTTCGTCAATCGCCAGTGTTTTAAAGGCGTAGTCCAATGATGCAAGCGCCGATTCTGTTGCGATTCCCTGTCCCCAATATTTTCTGATAAGCCGGTAACCCAGATCATAATAATTTTGGTGTTCGTTTGTCTTTTCCGTTACGAATTTCAGTCCTGCCCAGCCCATAAATTCCCCGCTCCTTTTGTCGATGATCGCCCAACGGCCGATCCCGTGATCACGGTACTGTTGTCTGATAAAGGCGATCATCGTAACAATTTTGTTCCTGTCGCTTACTGGTTTATTACCCAGATATTTATGAACCTCCGGGTCGGAGTCGAGTCGAAACAGTCCATCCACGTCTGTTGGAAGTATTTCCCTTAAAATAAGTCGCTCTGTCTCAATATAGATGTTCATTATCCTGCTGGCTAAATTTCTGCTATTTTCACATTTTTTCTGTTCAATGCATACAGTCTTGTCAGACAATTCTCTTCCCAAAAATCCTTTTCAAATTCAAAATTTAGTTTTTCAAGAACCCGTATCGATTTTGTGTTCTCAGGAAGCACGAGTGCTATAATTTTTTTAAGTCCCAATGTCTCAAACCCAAAGATTACGCAAGCGGCTGCCGCTTCGGTTGCGATTCCCATTCCCCAATACTCCCTCATAAACCTATACCCAATATCCACCTCTTTCAGGTGATCTAAATATTTAAGGCCTGCAAAGCCAATAAATTTATTCTGTTCTTTCAATTCAACTGCCAGCCTGCCAAAACCATATTTCTGGTAGTCACCCATTACATCCTTGCTAATTCTTCGTTCGATTTCCTTTAGGGTCACTACACCCCCATCTCCGGTATATTTGCTTACCTCTGCATCCAAATTCAATGCGTAGGAAGGTGCTATATCATCCATGCAAAAAGGACGCAATAAGAGCCTCTCTGTCTCTATTGTCAGGTTGAGATTCAACATTTCTAAAACTACTTTGTCAGAAATTTTTGGTGCTGGTTGCCGGACCTTACTTTGAACCAATTTACGAAATTTTGACAGAATAAAAGCAAAACGGCCCCTGTTGGGGCCGTAATTTGGAGGGTGTGTTTTTTTGCCTTTCAGAAGCTCTGAGCCGCAATGTATTCAATGAGCCTTTCATCGCTCATTTTGTTCGAAGTCGATTCGGCAGTCTCACAATTTTTAAATTGGGGCTGCTCGGCCAAAAAATGAATGAACTGTTCCTGGGCCTGTTGGGTTCCGGTTACATGTACATGGGTGGCATTGACCAGATGGGTGGCTATTTGTTTAAAAAACTTCGCCTGGGCCGTTTTCTCATGGTTATTGATGTTCTTTTCATGCGAATCCGAAGAAACGAGTTCACCATTTACATGAGCCAGTACCGTTAACGGACCATCTTCTGCATTTTCATTCCCAACTATGGCAGCCTGGTGGTTATCCATCCAAACGCCAAAATGTTTTTGATTGATCATGATCTCCGTGTATTTGAATTATTTCTTCTCACATTTTTTCTGACAATCGATGGCGTGATCCAGATGTTTACGCAACTCCGGCAGGGTGGCATTTGCCCAGTCTTTAATCTCGGTGTCATTGCACTCTGTTAACGCTTTTTCAAAGGCTGCAATGGCCTTTTTGTGTCCGTTTACCATCATGTCGGCATAGTCCCTGTCAAAATCAATCCCTGATTTTTCATTCAATTTGGTATATGCTTCTTTGGCATCATCGGTTGCTGAGCCAGGGATCGTAATTCCTTTACGTGTGGCAAGTGCAAATAAATCCTTTTGTGATTTGGCATGTGCTTCTTCCATCATTTTTCCCAATTCCCGGACATGCAGTGTGCTTCCCTTTAATTGAGCCAGTTGAGCCAGCTGGATTTCTTCCAGGTTAATTTCAGCAGCATGGACAAGGAACTCCGCATCTTTTTCATGCTTGCTGTCATCAAATTTAGCCTCGTTATGTTCCTCTGCAACGTCTTTGGTGTCTTCCGGTTTTTGATTACCGCCGCATGAAGCCATGAGCAAAACTGTGGTTACCAGCGTTAGGTGTAAAAGGGATCCTTTAAAATAATTCGTCGTTCTCATTTTCTTTTTACAAAGGTGACGAACATAAAAGCGATGGGAATTACATCGTTATAGAAAGACCTTGCATGATTCACACGTGGCGCTTTAAAGAAAAGCCATTGCCATTGAGCCATCGTTTCGCTTATTTCATGTTAGAAGGACTTATTCTATAAGAATTGTTCTTAAGGTTTTCGTTTCCCCATTTATGGATAGTCTGTAATGATAGGTCCCTGAAGCTAAATTCAATTCTCCCATATGAACCGGGACTATGTGCTTACCATAATTCATTTTAATATTATTAATCAGGGTTGCACTTAAGCTTCCATTCTGATCATACAGTTCAAGTTTAATGGTAGCCGGTTCATGTAGTTTAAAGGAAACATAGTTGATGTTAGAGGTAGGATTCGGGAATACGCTGGCATCTTGGGCATATTCTTCCATGTTTCGTTCAGGAGTACTTAGAATCTGACTTAAGGGTGTTACATCTGTCCAAATGCTGAGTTGCCCTCCATCAAGTCTTGTCCAAACTAGTCGTACCACACCATTATGAGCAACTATATTCGTATAGTCTCCGAAAAATATCCCATTTGTCGGTGTAAAGGGGGAATCACTTATTTTTTTATTTATAAAACTAGCTCCCCCATCTCTCGAAACAGCTAAATACACATCAGTTTTGTTATCTGCATAGGCCCTTCTGTCATAAAATACGAAATAAAGGCTTCCGTTTGTTTGGTCAATATCCATCCAGGTAAAGAACTGATGCTTATTAGAGACATCATCGTTCACTTTCACCGGAGTTGTCCATGTGTTTCCACCATCAATAGACTTACACAACCAAACATCCGTATTGTCTATACCATTTCTCTGATCAGTCCAATTAATATAAATAGTCCCATTATTCGGGCCTCCACTGAGGTCACATTTAATTATTGGAAGGCCATTAGCTCTGTCCAAACCCGGAATATCAAAATCCCATCCACCAGGCATTGAGTCAACTAAAATTTCTCCCGTAAGCCAGGTAACTCCCTGATCCAATGAACGATTGAATACTATTCCATTGGGTCCTGCCCATGAAACGTAGATTTCACCCGACGGTCCTATAGCAGGAACAGCCCCTTCTACGGTATTATCTTTATCCATGCAGTCGCCGGCAATCGGATTAATTCTAAGAGGGGAAGACCATGTAATCCCCTGATCCAGGGATTTAGAAAACATAATCCGGCTGCTGTCTGAAGAACTGTTACTTCCGAAATTGTCAAACTCTGTCCATGTTAAATAGATATGATTCGTATTCCGGTCAATTACGCTCCATTGTTTATCCTGATTTTTCGAACCGTTCAACCCGGTGTAAGTTCCATTTGACCATGTATTTCCATTATCGGAAGATTTTTGACAAACAATCCGGTCAATCCAATTTCCACCCAGAGTATTTGAAAGATGAAAAAAGTAAAAATTACCCGATGTGTCAATATCAATAACCGGGTCACCCCAAACACCATATGAAGATGTTAATGTGTTAACGGTCCAGGTTAATCCCCCATTATTGCTTGTATAATAAAAATTCAAATTTGATCCGGCCACCAGGATATCCGGATTGTTTGGATCCATCATAATGGATGGTTCATTTGGATTCCCCAAATTGCTTATTTGAACATTTTGGGCCATACCCATTTGTTTTAAAGCTACCATTAGAATAAGGGTAAAGAATAATTCAAATGCCTTCATTTCGATTTGTTTTATGCACACGGGTGAGTTAACCCCTGCTCCAAAAAAGAACCCATTGGAGCGCTATTGGGGTAGGCTAAAATACGATTAATAAGCGCTATATCCTAAGACCCGTCACCCTGGGCAGGTGGACAAATACTCAGACCGAGCACCGTGTCGAAGGGCAAGAACCACGACGCGT
>JAKFCJ010000104.1:0-2216 GCA_036676705.1 Bacteroidota bacterium | reverse complement strand
CCTTTTTAAAATGGCAGGGGTGGTTTTGCCATCCCGGAAAGGCAAGGCGTTGGGATATTTATCACTGAGGGAAAGCTGGCTGAAACAACTACTCTTCCTGAAAATGCTGATAGCCGGTTCCCCGCTGCCGGAGCAAAGATCCGTCATGGGTTGGAGAGGTAGCGACAAGGTTTTAAGGTGCCGGACAAAACCATCGTATACATGAAACCGTGCAACGACAAAACCGATGAATTCCGTTTGAAAGTTCCTTAAAAATGGAGGGAACCAGCTATGATCTTCGAGTTCTTTCACTTAAACCGGAATGCAAATAGCGCGTTCCTTTAGAGAACTAATTTACAGAAAAAGGGTAACAGCAGGGTCTTGCTTTTCAGGTAATTTTTTCTCGGGACCTTCTTCAATTCCAAATCCCATTCATTTCGGTGAGCACAATGGGTTTCCCGTCCGTAACAACAAGTGTATGTTCATGTTGGGCCATAAACCCACCCCGGTTTCCTACCATGGTCCACCCGTCGTGTGTCGTTTCGGCATAAGTGGAAGTGGTTGAGATAAATGTTTCAATGGCAACGACAGAATTTTTCCTGAATCGCCGGGTATTAAACCGGTCCCTGTAATTCGCAATTTCAGCGGGTTCTTCATGGAGGCTTCTTCCTATTCCATGGCCTGTAAGGTTTTTGATGACTTTATAGCCCCGTTTTTTGGCTTCTGTTTCGATAAGCGATCCGATGTCTGAAATTCGGACCCCGCCCTGGATAGCGGCGATCGCTTTATGCAGGATGTTCCTGGATGCGTCGACGAGCTTTTGATGTCCGTTCACATCTTCACCAACGACAAATGAGCCTCCATTATCCGACCAAAACCCGTTAAGCTCGGCCGAAACATCAATATTCACCAGATCACCTTCTTTCAAAATCCTGGAGCCAGACGGAATGCCGTGGCAAAATTCATTGTTCACGGAGATGCAGGTCCACCCGGGAAATCCGTATGTTAGATAGGGCGCTGATCTTGCCCCAAAGTCTGCCAGGATCCCTGCCCCGAAATGGTCTATTTGTTTGGTTGACATACCCGGCCGGGTATAGGCTGTCATTTCTTTCAAAGCGACCGCAACAGCTTCGCTGGCCTTTTGCATGCCGAAAAGTTCTTCTTCTGTGGTGATGGACATGGATATTTTTTTGCTGACTCCAACTAATATAGCAAGAAGTTCGCCAATAACGATGGTATTAATGGGTTAAATGAAGTTTGTATTTGGTTTGATTTAAGGAACCGCTGCTCGCCATAAGACCCAATTCCACTCCTTTTTTAAGGTCCCTGCTGGCAGTTGCTGACGACAAATTTTTAAATACCGCACGGTATTCTTTGCGGGTAAATTCCTTCTTTCCCAGACTCAGGAAATAGTTTAAACGGTCAATATCCTTTAAAAGTCTGTTTGTATTTTGTAACAAAGAGGCCAGTGCATGGTCGATTACGCCCAGCATGTATTCAATAAAAAAGGTCGAATCCCCTGACTTATCACTGATCGACAGTGCTTCATAGTATTCTTTTTGGGATCTGCTGATCAAACTTTCAAAGGGTAAAAATTCGAAGACCGGGTATTCCACCATCAGGATGCGGGTTTGCCATAGTCTGGCCATGCGCCCGTTTCCATCCATGAAGGGATGGATAAAAGCCAGTTCATAATGAAAAACACAAGCTTTTATCAAAGCCAGCTCATCCGATCTTTTTAGGTACCGAAACAGGTCCTTCATTAGAAAGGGAACATTTTCATAAGGCGGAGCAAGATGAGCGACCTGACCGCCTTTTACGATCCCGACTCCCTGCTTTCTGTATTTACCGGCCTTAGTGATCAAGCCATCCATCAATACACCATGTGCGCCGAGGAAACTTTTTTCTGAATGAGGAATGAACCCATCAAGCATGTCATATACTTTAATGGCGTTGATGACTTCAATGACATCCTTCTTTGGTCCAAGTACCGGTTTATTCTCGACCAGGGCAGTGACCTGTTCTTCGCTCAGTGTATTCCCTTCTATCCGGAGGGAGGACTGGATGGTTTTGATGCGATTTTGTTTCCTTAATTGAGGAGAGGGCTTGTTCAAATGATGGGCATTGACTTCACCGATCTTCTCGGAAATGGCAGCAATTCGGCGGACAATTTCGGAAGTAATGGAATAAGGAGGCCGCATTGATAGTATCATTTGATACTATCGAAGGTAAGAATT
>JAKFCJ010000103.1:0-29935 GCA_036676705.1 Bacteroidota bacterium | reverse complement strand
CAAGAGGAAATTGACCGATTTGTTGCCCTTGCTTCGGATTCCCTTGAAACCCTAAAAACAGCCTATCTAAACGGAGATCTAAAAGATTTTCAAGCTTACGAAACCAGTTACGGGGTTAAACTGTCAACTATTGAAGAGGCGCTTCATTTTGTCGGAGTTCATGAAGCCTTGCACCTGGGTTATTTGATGGCGATCCGAAGAGCTGCTGAGGGAGCTAACACGAGGCTTCCCTGAAGCAATTGATCATTTGACTTTGGTCATCATCCCGTTAAATTCACTTCCATTGACCTTAGACGTATAGTAGACATTCTTACCTTTAACCGAGGTGATTTTTACATTCATTATATCTCCCTTGCCGAAGGGGAAGTCCGGGATATTTACCTTCTGAATGGTCATGTTATACTCACACTCGTTCACCCATTCGATTTTTGATTTAATGTAATATTTCCCATCGTTGTGGTATTCTGTGTGCTTTTTCCCGTTAATAACAACTTTAACGATTCCGGCTTCACCCTGGTAATTAAAAGTACCTTCGTGTACGATGGCACAGTCATTTGCCGGCTCTAGTTCTGATGACACGAATGCACCGAAAATTCCTGAAATAAAAACAAGGACAACAAGTTTTACATAGATCTTCATAGGATTATTTAGCTGTTAGTTGTAGGTGGAAGCAAGTTACACATTTATTTATAGCTATACCAAATTCACTTCCGGGCTCAGTCTGATCCCATATTTCGACTCCACATCATCAATAATCGTAAAAGCCAAATCACGAATTTCCTTTCCCGTTGCATGTCCATAATTAACCAGGACCAGCGCTTGTTTGGCGTGGGAACCGGTCTCACCAACCCTTTTCCCTTTCCATCCACTTTGTTCGATCAACCATCCGGCGGGTATTTTTATCTTGCCATTGGGCATGGGGTAGCTGGGGATCAATGGGTTTTTCGCCTGGAGAGCCAGGAATTGCTCTTTTTCAATTTCCGGGTTTTTAAAAAAACTGCCGGCATTCCCCAAAACTGCCGGATCAGGAAGTTTGCTTTGCCGGATGGCGATGACTGCCCTGCTGATGTCAGCGATCTGAGGGTCGTTCACCCGGTTTTGTTCCAGTATTTCACGGATATCGCCATAGTTCATTTTTAAAATATGACCCCGCTTTTTTAGGGTTAATACCACTGAGGTAATGAAGACCTTTCCGCTGAGTTCGTGTTTGAAAATACTCTCCCTGTATGCAAAACGGCAATCCTCATTGCTGAGCGTATGCAGTTTGCCATCCGCCATGTCAATGTATTCGACCGACTCCAAAACCTCTTTAATTTCCGCTCCGTAGGCCCCGATATTTTGCATCGGCGCAGCCCCCACCGTACCAGGTATCAGCGACAGGTTCTCTATCCCTCCCCATCCTTTTTCCACACAGTGCAACACCAGCTCATGCCATACTTCACCCGATGCCACGCGGAGTTTTACCCCGGCTTCATTTTCTTCAAGTACTTCAATTCCTTTGATCCGGTTCAGAATAACCAGGCCGGGAAAATTCTGTGTGAACAATACATTACTGCCCCCTCCCAAAATAAGTTTTGGAAGCGAGGCATATTTTTCATTCCGGTAAAGGGCGATCAATTCATCCGGATGATGAACTTCTTCGAGAAAACGGGCGTTTACATCGATGCCGAAGGTGTGGTAGGGTTTGAGGGAGGCGTTTTCGCGCATTGGGCAAATATAAGGAATAAGGGTACAGGGTACAGGGTTCAAGCTCCAAGCTCCAAACTCCAAATCCCAATAATCAATTTGGAACTTGGAGCTTAACTATTGGAACTTACATCCGTTATTTCATCATATTCTCCGTACGGCGTATAAACCGTTCGAGTGCTTCGCCTTCCAGCATATTCTGCGACAATAAGGCCAGGTCAAAACTCTGTTCTACAAAATCGCTTTTTGCTGCCTCGGCATCCATACCTGCAATTTTTCCGGCAAGGGGATGGTTTGTGTTTACCATCACCACCACCCGTTCAGGGAACATGCCGAACATACCGGCTCCTCCCTGCATTTCTTTCATCCTTCTTTCCCATTCGGGTTTGATCACGGTTATGAAGTGGTCATCGGGTGAGAGGGCCTCGGTCTGGATTTCCCAATCCGGTTTTTTCACCTGGTCGGTGAACGTCTTTTTCAGGGATTCAACCTGGGTATCACTCAAAACCGATTCGCGCACTTCCCCTTTATCAATGATCTTATCTATTGCATCGGCATCAACCCGTACGATGCTCAGGTCGCCTTCCTTATGTTCCATGAAGCCGATAAAATGGCTGTCAAGCGGACCGTTCATATCCAACACATCATAGCTCCGTTTTTTGGCGGTTTCGATAAACGGGGCCTGGTTTTTCGCATTGTTGGTATAAAGCAGAACGACTTTATTGTCCTTATTTTTCTGATTGATCTCCACTTTGCTTTTGTACTCTTCGAGCGTATAAAATTCGCCTTCGGTGTTTTTCAGGAGGGTAAATTTGAGGGCTTTTTCAGCAAATTTATCATCGCTCACCGCACCATACTTGACAAAGAGGCCGATGCTTTCCCATTTTTCTTCGTAGGCTTTACGGTCGCTTTTGAATATTTCTTCGAGCTTATCGGCCACTTTTTTGGTGATATGGGAGGTGATCTTTTTCACCTGGGCATCGCTTTGAAGGAAACTGCGCGAAACGTTCAAAGGGATATCCGGAGAGTCGATCACCCCATGCAAAAGCATCAGGAATTCGGGCACAACATCTTTTACATCATCGGTTACAAAAACCTGGTTGCTGTACAGTTGAATTTTATTCCGCTGAAGTTCCAGCTCGTTTTTAACTTTTGGGAAATAGAGGATCCCGGTCAGGTTAAAGGGATAATCGACATTCAGATGGATCCAGAACAAGGGTGCTTCGGACATTGGATACAGGGTTTGATAGAAGGCTTTGTAGTCTTCATCTTTCAGTTCCGCCGGCGCTTTTTTCCAGAGCGGTGCCGTATCGTTGATGATGCGATCCACCTCAACCGGTTTTCGTTTTGGCGTCCCGTCTTCATTTTTGTTTTCCGGATCATCCACATATTCGGTTTTAGTTCCAAACTGGATCGGGATCGGCAGAAAACGGCAATATTTATTGAGCAAACCCTGGATGCGGCTTTCCTCCAAAAACTCTTCATTCTCCTCATCAATATGAAGGATGACTTCCGTTCCCCGGTCTTTTTTCTTTGATTTACCGATGGTAAATTCTGTTGATCCGTCGCAGGTCCAATGGGCCGCTTCCGCTCCTTCTGCATAGGAGAGCGTATGGATCTCTACTTTTTTGGCCACCATAAAGGAGGAGTAAAATCCGAGTCCGAAATGGCCGATCATACCTGCATCCCCGGCAGTTTTATACTGTTTAACAAATTCTTCAGCCCCGGAGAAGGCGATCTGGTTGATGTATTTATCAATTTCTTCGGCTGTCATGCCCACACCCTTATCGGTAATGCTCAGGGTTTTCTTTTTTGCATCGAGTTTTACGATGATCCTGAGGTCGCCCAGTTCGTCTTTGAACTGGCCTATGGATGAAAAATGTTTGAGTTTGGTGGTGGCGTCGGTTGCGTTGGAGATCAACTCGCGTAAAAAGATCTCATGGTCGGAATACAGGAATTTTTTGATGATAGGAAAGATGTTTTCCGTGTTTACCTGAATGGAACCTTTTTGTGTAGTCATAAACGTAGTCAGATTTTAGTGAGGAAGTATCAGCAAACATGCCATGCGTGTTTCGCTGCCAAAATGACAAAGGAAAAATCACGGAAAACCATGAGTTACGGCAAGGCTGTCAGGCGCATCTTTGTTTCTCCCCTTTTGAATAGGCATGTACATGCCCAAGGCGCCGGTTATGCCGGCGTCTTTTTTTTGGACTTTCATAGAGAATTTAGTATCTTTATGCCTATGACAGTGCGCGATAAACTCATCGAAAGAATCCGGGAAATAAAGGACGAATCCTTGTTAAAGGATCTGCTGCGTTTTGCAAATTTAAGCACGGAAAAAAACAACGAAGTCTATGAACTGTCTGAAGAACAAGAGGTTTACCTCAAAAAAGGCATTCGCGATATCGAAGAAGGGAAAACAGTTTCACATGAAGAAGTGATGACCCGGGCGAAAACATGGTTAAGCGAAAAATAGTCTGGTCTGAATCGGCTCTGCTTGACCTGAATGATATCCTGGTTTATTGGTTAAAAAACAATCACAGTGATGTCTATTGCAAAAAGCTGCTGTTTGAAATCGACCTTTTTCTCCATCACTATGCCCATTTCCCCGAATCAGGGAAAGCAACCAAATTGAAGAATATTCGTTTCATCAATGTGGATTCGTATTTGATCTTCTATAAAATAAACACCTCAGCAGTGGAGGTAATAAGAATTTGGGATGGAAGAAGAGATCCAAAGGACCTTAAACTGTCAAAATGAAGGGGATTTATTGGTTTGTTTTATCCATCAGTCTGACCCAAATAGGTTGTCGTCCAAGCCTTAAAAAGGAAACTCAGGGAGTATATCTTCATTATTATACAGGTAATTCAAGTACCGTTTTTGGTGAATTGCATTTGTTGGAAGACTCCCTGTACACGCACGATGTTTTTATGTTTGCCCAATCTGGTAGCTACGAAGTCGACGATGATTCTTTGTATTTGATCCTCGAGAATCTCGGACAAATCGCTTATAAAATCACCAAAATAGACAACGAAATATGGGTGCTTCAAAACGGTCCTGATTCACTAATTTACCATAAGGTGACTTTTGACTATTATCGTTCGTTACAGCTTGCCAGAATCGAGTCGTATAAATTGGCCAATATCCATACCCGAATTTTTCTTGATACATTAGATGCGGGCCATTCCCTTATTCACTTTTACAGAGCCGGCGATAGCACCAAAATTCGATTGAATGACGCAACAAAAGATTTTGAAGACATCCCTGTTTTTTTAGAACCTGGTCACAGCAGGGTACGTTCTCCTGTCTATTGTATGATAGGTGAAGGAATTACTGTTAATGATCTGTATCAACTCTACCACGAATTAGCTCGTTCTAATTATAATAAAACAACTTTGATCCTGGCCAAATCCGGAAAAAACCGTTTTGAAATTTTTGAGGATAAGTTTGGCCTTGTTTCAGGAAGTTATTGGTATTCGCTGAACATCGATACGGCTTTTTACAAGAATCATCCGGAGTTGCTTCTGCATCCTTCCTCACTTTCCGATATTTCCGATTCAACTTTTCAAAAATTGGATGATCCTTATCTTATTCAAATCGACCAGCAAGTGACATTGAATGTGTATATCCAGATCAAGGAAAAAGTGAAAAAACTTGCTGAACAGAATGGAGCGAAATTTCAATTTATTGTCCCCGGAATTGACTGAGCTCTCGGTTAATCAGAACGGAAAAGAGCCCCGAGGCGAGGACGCCTGCGACGCAAAGGGGGTTTCTTCGCTAACAATTTTTTCTTAATTTGCCCGGACAAACTCCGAACATGGCCAACGAAAACAGCTCCCCGATCAATCCTTTTGTAGCCATCATGGCCAAAAAAACCGATGCCGAACTTGCAAAGATCCTGAGTGTCGATAAAAGCCAATTTACAGAGGAGGCCCTAAATGCTGCTCTGGAAGAGTATTCCAAACGGGGTCTAAAAGAGGACCTGCTCGTGAAAACAATTGAAGATCAGGAGGTGCAAAAAGAAAAAATCGAAATTACTGGAGAAATGGAGGTCAGTAAAGGGTTACGTCTTCTGCATTTTATCGTTGATATGCTCATCATCTATGGGATCGCTATTGTCTCCATTGTTGTGGCCGCCTATTTTAATATCGAATTCGAAAGCAATCCAATTATGGACAGAATTCTTTTTGCCGTTTTTATCGTGTGCTATTACCTCGGGTTTGAAAGTCAACTCTATACCACACCCGCCAAAATGCTCACCCAATGTACCGTTGTCATGGAAAATGGCGACAAACCCAGCTTCGAAGTCATCGCCAAAAGAAGCTTATGCCGGTTGATCCCCTTTGAAGTCTTCTCTTTCCTGGGTGCAGGAAGCGGATGGCATGACGTATTATCCAAGACCAAAGTTATCCGAATTAAATAAGCGCTTCCTCGCTTTTTCGCTACCTTCGCGTCCTCGAATTTTTGAACGCTGATGAATACTGCTGCCATACGTCGTGAAGTGATGCAAACCCTGGAGAAATCCATGAAGGCGTGGACCGACAAATATTTACGTCCGATCGAAGACAACTGGCAACCGGCCGACCTCCTGCCTGAATCTTCCTCCGATACATTTTTTGATGAAGTGAAAGAGATACAGGCCCTTTGCGGAGAAATGGAACACGACCTCTTTATCACCCTTATCGGCGATACCATTACGGAAGAAGCCCTGCCAACATACGAATCCTGGCTGATGGGAATGAGCGGGGTGGACCAGGACAATCCGATCGGCTGGACCCAATGGGTCAGGTTATGGACTGCCGAAGAAAACCGTCACGGTGACCTGTTGAACCAATACCTTTACTTATCCGGTCGTGTTGACATGCGGCAGATGCAGATATCTACCCAATACCTGATCGCCGATGGCTTCGATATTCAAACAGGAAACGACCCTTACAGGAATTTCATCTATACCAGCTTCCAGGAACTGGCTACGAATATATCCCACCGGCGTGTAGCCACCTTATCCAAAAAAACCGGCAACCATCGCCTGGCCAAAATATGCGGGGTGATCGCAGCCGATGAAGCACGTCACGCTTCGGCCTATTCTGCCTTCGTTAAAGATATATTCAAACTCGATCCCATCGAAATGATGTTGGCCTTTGAAGACATGATGCGGAAAAAGATCGTGATGCCTGCTCATTTTATGCGCCAAAGCGGACAAAAACCCGGCGAATTGTATGCCGACTTCTCCGATGCGGCCCAACGTGCCGGCGTGTATACTACCCAGGATTATATCGACATTTTAAGCGACCTCCTCAAGGAATGGAATCTTGAGAACCTGCGTGGCCTGAACGACAAAGCCGAAAGAGCCCGCGACTACCTGCTGAACCTCCCTGGACGTTTGCAGCGTATCGCAGAAAGAATTACCATAGCAGAGGCTTCTTTCCAGTTTAACTGGATCAAATACTAATAGCTCCCCTACCCTAAACTACGGATGGTGCAGATAATCCAATTCTTCTACATTTGTAAGTATTGATGCACCACCAAGCGCTCAGGCTTATTCTAATCCTACTCTGCTCGTCCTTTCTGGCTGCTTCCGCGCATGCAAATCTTCCCGATTCCATACTCCAAAAAATCAAGAGGCCCACGCCTGAAGAAGAAGTTGGCGAATTGATCAGCCTGGCCCGCTATTACTCCCGTACGAGTACCGTAGAGTTTGCCCAACAGCTGGCTGAAGCTGGATTGAGGATGGCCACCGAACTTAAAAACGACAGCCTTATACTCAAGGCCATTTTCATCCTGGGTTCATGCTATGAAGATCATGGCTATTACCGCCTGGCGGCCAAAACCTACCAGAAAGGGCTCAGCCTGTCAAAGGAAAACGGAACCCTCGAAGATCAATCGCAATTTTTAAATGCCATTGGGATATGCTACGATTACCTGGGCAAATACAACGAAGCCATTGAAGTATACCTTCAGGCTCAAAAGATCAATGAAGACCTGGGTTATGAAAAAGATATCGCCTACGTACTCATCAATATAGGCCTGATCCGCTTTAACCAAAAAAACTACAAAGAAGCCGAAACCACCTTCCTGCGTGCCCTCGAAATCGGTGAAAAGCTGGATGATGACGACGTTCGCGCCCTGGTATGGTCGAACCTCGGAATGCTCGAAAATGAACGCAACGATCTGGATAAAACCCTCTATTACCAGCAAAAAACACTGGCTATCGATCTGAAACACGACCCCATTAATCCGAATTGGGTTGGTTCCGATTACAGCGCTATTGGAGAAGTCTGGATGAAAAAAGGAAATCCCGACAGCGCCCTGTTTTATCTGTTGAAAGGTCTCGAGGTAAAAAAAATAAGCATGGCGAACCGCCCCCTGGTCACTTCGCATATTCAAATAGCTGAATTTTATCTGGGCCAGAATAAATGGAATTTAGCATCCATACATATCGACAGTGCCAAAAGCATAGGTCATGACCTGGAAGATCCTGCCATCCGGCTGGAGATCATGCGCGTGGATGCCCGTTATCTCGTAGCCATTGGAAAAGGGACCCAAGCCTCTGCCCTGTATGAAGCTTATATTGAACTAAGCGACTCCGTACAACAGGCCCAAAACTATGCGGCAGGCAAACTTTTGGAAGAAGAATTTAATTTGGAATTGCGCGCCCGCGACCTCATCGACATGGAGGCACAACTCCTCGACGAAAAGGAAAAATCGCGATCCATGCGGATAGCCCTTATTCTCTTTTTGCTCCTTATCCTTTTACTTTTCTGGGTATACTTCCTCAACCTGCGTAAAAACAAAGAACTCCATACCAAGCAGACCCAGCTCGATAAGGCCCTTGTCGAATTGCAGGAACGAAACGAAGAGATCAACTTGAAAAATGAAGCGCTGGAAGATGCCTTATCTGCCAAAACCCGCTTTTTATCGGTTATCAGTCATGAAATTCGCACTCCCCTGCACGTCATCATGGGACTTGCTAATTCGCTGAAGGAAGAATGCAAAGAGGCCGAGCATAAACAATCTATTGAGATCCTGTATGACTCTACCCTGCAACTTATCCAACTGGTTAATGAAGTCCTTGACCTGAACAAACTGGAGCATGGTTCTGTTAAACTAAAACTCCTGCCCTTTTCTTTCTCCCAAATGCTCAGTACCCTCAAAGGCGCCTACACCCTTGAATGCAAACGGAAAAACATTGCCTTTGAATTGTATGTTGGGGAAGAATTGCCTGAATTCCTGCTGGCCGACCGGATCAAGATCGAACAGGTGGTCAATAACCTTCTGAATAATGCGATAAAATTCACCGAAAGCGGACAAGTGAGGCTCGAAGTCAGGCTGTTGGAAGAAAGTGGGGATGAAGCTCGCATAGAAATGAAGGTCATCGATTCGGGAATAGGCATACCGGAAAAAGACCAGGAGAAAATTTTCAGTCCCTTCTACCAGGCCGACGGCGATACAAGCCGTAATTATGGAGGAACCGGATTGGGACTTACCATCACCAAGGGGCTTGTCGAATTGATGCGGGGAACCATAACCCTTCAAAGCATACCCGGAAGGGGTACGGAAATCACACTGGTTCTTCCTCTCAAAAAGGCCAAAGACCCTCAAAATATTGCTATCGCCGGAAAAAGTAGCTGGAAATGGCCGGCACACAAGAGCCTATTGGTGGCAGAAGACCATCCTCAAAATCAAATGCTCCTCAAAATGATGCTGAACAAGATCGGGGCAACAGCTACCTGGACAAATAACGGGGCTGAATGTTTGAAAGCGGCCCTGGAACAGAAATATGACGTTATTTTGCTCGACATGCATATGCCGGTCATGGATGGATACGAAGCGGCACAACATCTCCGGAAACAATTCGGCAATTCGGTTTACCTCATGGGACTTACAGCGGCTAACAGTGATGAAGTGAATGAAAAAGCGGAAGCCCTTTTCGACAGTATACTTTTTAAACCTTATCCCCAGGAAAAACTGTACAGTCTGCTGGAAGTAGCCGTCAATAATTAGAACCACTTTTATGGAAGATTGTGGTTAAATTTGGAAGTATTCTTTAAAAATGATCTCCGCCAACCAGCTTTTGCAATTCCTGCTTGTTATCACAGCTGGATTGGCTTTGATCGTGGCGCTCTCCACACTTAAGCGAAAAAAGATCCCCGGAGCCATTCAATTCTCCGTTCTCATGTTCGCCATATCCTGGTGGGCAACCTGCGACGCACTGCAATATTGGTTTGAAAGCCCGGAGGCCAAAGTGATCTGGGCCCAACTGAGTTATGTCGGGATCATCGCCGCCCCCATTGTGTGGGTGAGTTTTATCTATACATACTCCCAGATCAGGCTGAATATCCCCTCCTGGTTCCGTTATGCCGTATTTGGTTTTTGTGCCCTGTTTTTACTCTTCGTGTTTACCAATTCCTACCACCATTTGGTGTATAGGTCATGGGACATGGAGGCAAATGACTTCGCACTGAGCTACCACTACGGACCTCTTTTTTGGATGTGGGTGGCTGTTAGTTATTTCTGTCTCCTGGCCGGAACCATTCGCCTGATCATAACCGCCATTCGCAGCGTTACTCTTTTACGCGCCAATATGATCCTGATCATCGTAGGGGCCTTGTTCCCCTGGTTCGGGAACATCACCTACATTACCGGTCTTAACCCGATCAAGGGCTTCGACCCGACACCGGTTGGGTTTACGATCACGGGTGTTATCGGACTCATCGTTATTTTTCGAAAGAAACTTTTTAACTACGTTCCGCTCGCTTATCAAAGCCTTTTTCTCAATCTGAATGATGCTGCATTGGTTTTGGATTGGAAGGGTGAGATCATCGAATCGAATATCAAAGCCAAGGCCCTAACGAGAAAAAAAGTCTTAAAAAACCAGAACTTTTTCAATTTCTGCTATTCACTGAAAGAAAACCCCGAGCCCGAATTGCTGAATTACCTCAAGTTTGAGGGGAATGAAGGCCCTGAATTAGAAATAGCCTTACCCTCACGGAGTGCACTTAAATGGGTTTTGGTAAAAGGGCAGCGTATCGGAGATGAGCATGACGAAAAACGAGGGTATATCCTGAATCTTAGGGACATCACCCTTTGGCGCAAGCAGAAAAACACCCTGGAGCGATCAGCCGGATTATTGGGATTGAGCGGGCGTTTTGCCGAAGAGATGCTGCGCAGAAGCAATTGGCAGAGTGTGTATCAGGAGTATGCACCCAATTTCAGAACGATATGCAAAGCCAATGGCAATTTTATCTGTACCGATCCGGAGTATGAGAAGTATTTTACCGGTGTCATTACCCAGGAATCCAGGATCTGGAAACAAACCTGGACCAACCAGCTCCATGCCTATTCCATGGATAAACCCGTGGTCGATTATTTTGAACTGGGAACAGATGCGTTCATCGTCTTGCCTCTGGATATGGAACGAAAAATTATCGGTTATTGGGTATTTTTCTGGGGACTAAGTGACAGAGAGATCGCGCAGGAAGTACAGGATGTTTTAAAACTCGCTTCCAATGTGCTTTCCTCATCCATAGAAAACCAGATCAATGGCGAGAAACTTCAAAAGGCTAAAGAAGAAGCGGAAGAAGCAAGCCGGGCCAAATCCGATTTCCTTTCGGTGATGAGCCATGAGATACGAACTCCGCTCAATGCCGTAACCGGGATCTCGCATATTTTGAAAGATGAAAACAAAGATCCCGACCTGAAAGAAATGATCAACACGCTCAATAATTCGGCGGAAAATTTACTCATCCTGATCAATGATATTCTCGACTACAATAAAATAGAGGCCGGAAAACTGGAGTTGACCATGCAGAGCTTCAGTCCGTCAAAGCTCCTCGCAGCCATCACGGAAGAAAATGAATACAAGGCCAGGGAACATCAAAACAAGTTTGAATTCAGCCATGATGAGGGATCGAACGGATTTTACCTGGGCGACCGCACGCGACTTGGCCAGGTATTAAATAACCTGATCTCCAATGCCGTTAAATTCACCGAAAAAGGAACGATCTCCGTGCATCTTAATAAAGTGAAGTCCGATGGAAAATATGATGTTTTGCGTTTTCAGGTAAAAGATTCGGGAATGGGGATAGAGGAATCCTTTTTACCAAAACTTTTTGATAAATTTACCCAGGCTACCAGCGCTTCAACAAGGAAATTTGGTGGCACGGGATTAGGTCTCGCCATCTGTCAGAGTCTCCTGGGTTTGATGGATTCAAAATTGGAAGTGCTCTCCAAAGTAAACGAGGGATCCACCTTCTGGTTTGATCTAAAACTGGAACGATTAAGTGCGAAGGAAGTAATGACATTAGAAACACCAAAGGATTTGGAAAAAGGATTAGCCGGAATGCGCGTTCTTATTGTGGAAGACAATTTAGTTAACGTGTTCGTTTGCCAGAATTTTATGAAAAAATGGGGCGTTGTGAGCGAGGTTGCCGAAAATGGGGAACAGGGCGTGGATATGGTAAAAAACGGAAAGTACGATTGTATCCTGATGGATATCCAGATGCCGGTTATGGATGGATATGAGGCGACACGACTTATCCGTGAATTCGATGAAAAAATTCCGATCGTTGCGCTTACTGCTTCTGCGATGATGGACCGGGCAGACAAATCACGCTATCTGGGAATGAATGACTTCGTTTCAAAACCCTTCCGTCCGGATGAGTTGTTCGAAGCCTTGGTTAAATATAAACCTTAGCTTTTTGCCGGTTTCGGTGCCGGGTCATTTTCGGGAGTTAAGGAAACCCGATGAGGCTGTTCCAGCGTTTTTTCCCTGGACTGCTTATCCTCCTGACGCTTGGGTGCTACCGAAGTATCGCTATGTGATGCGTGTGGATTCATTGATTTCAAATATATAGACAACATATATACCGCTTTTCGCTGCCTGGGTCAAGTTATCCGCTTTTGCACAGGAAAGTAAATGCCCGGGCCAATTTTAAAGACAGTTTTCCGCTACTTTTGTAAGGATGGAATTGTATCATAACCCGCGTTGCAGCACCAGCAGGGCAAGCCTGGCTTTATTGAATGAAAAAGGGATCATCCCCGAGATCCATGAATACCTGAAATCCGTACCCACAATCGAAGAACTCCGTACGCTCATCGCCATGTTGGGAATCCCGCCCCACGACCTGATCCGGCAAAATGAGGATATCTATAAAGAAAAATACAAAGGAAAAAAGCTGAGTGATGAAAAGTGGATCGAAGCCATGGTCAAATATCCTATCCTCATCCAGAGGCCGATCTTTATCCATAACGGCAAGGCTGTAATCGGGAGACCACCTGAACGGGTGCTCGAACTTTTGTGACCATTGCTTTCGCGCGCTTATTTGACGCGGAGGCGCAGAGGCGCGGAGGAGGGTGTTTGCTTTCGCGTACCTATTTGACGCGGAGGCGCAGAGGCGCGGAGGGGGTTGTTTGCTTTCGCGTATTGCTTACGCACGCATATTTGAGGCAGTCGAACGAGGGGCTGAGTAAAATAAATTCCTCCGCGCCTCTGCGCCTCCGCGTCTGGTGTTAGCTCGTCAGCCAGCGTGCGCCAGCCAGCTATAGATGAAGATACTCTTTTGCCTTGTCCACGTAAACCCGTGCATTTTCCTTGATCCCGGCGATCTGCTCTTCGCTTAACATCCCTACCGTTTTGCCCGGACTGCCCAGTACCATGGTATTATCGGGGATAACGGTACCCGAAGTAACCAGCGCGTTCGCCCCGATGATCACGTTGTTGCCGATCTTCGCATGGTTGAGGATGGTGGCGTTCATGCCTACCAGCACACAGTTTCCCAGTTGGGCGCCGTGCACGATGGCCAGGTGTCCGATCACACAGTCGTCGCCGATAATGGCGGGCGCTCCCGGATCGCAATGGACTACGGCATTGTCCTGGATATTCGTTCGGTTTCCGACACGGATCTTGTCGCTGTCGCCGCGAATAACGGCTCCGAACCAAACGGAACAGTCATCGCCCATCTCTACATCGCCGATCACGGTGGCGGTATTGGCGACAAAGAGGTTCTTTCCATGGACCAATTTTTTATGAAGACGCTCTGAAGTTGTCATGTTTCGAATTTACTTATTAAGATTTTGATTCCCTGTTCGAATATGCGCATTTTTGCAAAGCAAGATGTTAACCCTCATACGAAATATCCATCGCCTGTATGGCATCGAGGAGTCCAACAAGCCCTTCCGTGCGGGAAAGGAAATGGCCGACTTCCCCTATATTGAAAATGCCTGGGTCCTGATCCGCGACCAGCGTATCGAAGATTACGGACGTATGCCCGATGTAGATGGCCAACACTCCGCCCACGACAGCGACCGTATCATCGATGCGGCCGGAAAGATCGTGATCCCTGCTTTTGTCGATTCGCACAGCCACCTTGTTTTTGCCGCCAGCCGTGAAGAGGAATTTGTGATGAAAATCCAGGGGAAAACCTACGAAGAGATCGCTGCTGCCGGAGGGGGAATTCTGAACTCGGCCGACAAACTGCGAAAAATGCCGGAAAAAGAGCTGTACCGCCTGGCCCTCGACCGGCTGCAGGAAGTGATCGCACTGGGTACCGGAGCGCTGGAGATAAAAAGCGGGTACGGACTGACGGTAGACGATGAGCTTAAGATGTTGCGGGTGATCAAAAGGATGAAAAACATTGCACCCATTCCGATCAAAGCCACCTTTCTTGGAGCCCATACCTTCCCTGCCGAATACAAAAATAACCGGGAGGGCTATATCAAATTGATCATCGACGAGATGCTGCCGGCCATTGCCAAAGAAGGCCTGGCTGATTTTATCGATGTGTTTTGCGATGAAGGATTTTTTAACCCCGAAGAGGCAGAACGCATCATCAATGCCGGAAAAAAACACGGACTCATCCCCAAGATCCACGGCAACCAACTGGCGAATTCGGGCGGGGTGCAACTTGCCCTTAAAACCGGTGCATTGAGCGTCGATCATTTGGAACATATCGGACCTGAAGAAATTGAAGCCCTCAAAGGAGGCCGGACCATGCCCGTAGCATTACCCAATTGTTCCTTCTATTTAAGAATGCCCTATACCCCCGGCCGCCAGATCATCGAGGCCGGACTGCCCCTGGCCCTGGCTTCCGATTACAATCCCGGTTCTTCCCCAAGCGGAAAGATGGGTTTTGTGGTGAGCCTGGCTTGTATCCAAATGAAACTCTTGCCCGAAGAAGCCTTTAATGCCGTGACCCTGAACGCCGCTTATGCCATGGGCCTGGAAAAGGAATTGGGCAGCATCAGCAAAGGAAAATTCGCTAACCTGATCATCACGAAAAAAATTCCTTCCTTGGCGTGGATCCCGTATGCCTTTGGGTCGGAGTGGATCGATAAGGTGATGATCAAGGGGCATTGAAGACTAGGAGATGGTGAGACTTGGAGACGAGGGGATTTGGTGAGGAGTTCCGCCTACGCTCGGCAAGATTGGATTAAGCCTGAATTCTGTGGACGAGCTTCGGCGGACACGGTGAGGAGTTAAGGGGGTAGGGAGATGAGGAGAAAATGAGATCAAAATAGTCCGTCATGCTGAGCGGAGAGCCTGTCCTGAGCCTGCCGAAGGGAAGTGCGACGGACGGAGCAGAAACTTCAGTTGATAAGCACGCCTTCGCCTATGGTGATTAATAGCTCAGAAAATAAAGGTGAACTTCGTCGCATTCGTTAGGCGGACGCAATGAGGGGATGATGTATTGATTCAACGACCTTTCACGAATTTCATTAAATGCACTTCGTTGTTCTGTACGATTTTGATCAGATACACGCCATCAGAGAGTGCGGATATGTTAATGTTTAGCGGGGTTTGGACATTTAGTAAATCCTTTCCATAGAGATCAAAAATAGAAATGCTTACTTTTTGCAACTCATTTATTCCTCCAACAGAAATGTACCCGGAAGAAGGGTTTGGATAAACGGTTAGCTTGTTTGTTTCAATAGGATCTTCTATGGACAATATGGGGTTACATGTTGTTGTATCCCAATCATCAAATAACTGCTGGTAGACGATATTGTCCAGATCACTTACATAAACTTCAAAGTAAGAAGCACCGTATGTACTATACGCATAGCACATGGCATCAAAAGGAGTTGAATTGGCCGTCTTTGCAGGGTCTAAGAAGGGTGTTGTCCAGCCTTGTAACATTTGGAACATGGTAAAGGCTGAATTGCCGAGACCAACAAGTGGTGTTGCAAATGTTGTGGTAGGAAGCCCTGTAAATAGTTTGGTCGCAGTATCTGTGAATCCGGCTAAATTTTCTTGCCAGAAGCTGATTTTCGGGTTTTGAACGCCATCAAAATTTACCAGCAACTGCGCTTTTACAAAATCGGCTAATGATGGAGAGCTTATATCATCATTGATATTCCTGTAAGAGGGTATAAAAACATTTTTTGTTGGAAAATGGTCGGTCTGAATTTTCATACTTACGATCAGGGAATCCATAAATTTACTCCGTGTATAATTTGGCCATTCCGTTTGCAGACTTGTATTCAACCCATTCACATTCCTGATCGCACCAAGCCCGGGAATATTCGTTGCAATATTGGCTAAAACAGGATGGTCTTTTAATGCGATCATCGTTCCTGAGGAAAGGCTATAAATTTCATGATCAGCCAGGCTTGCTAAGAACAAGCGAAACCGCTGTAGTAGATAACCATCATAGGGAACGGCCCTTGTTGTTGTTACATTACTGATCGGGTCAGTAAACGGATAGGTGGTAACTCCAGCTTGAACAGCAATGTAGGATGGTTCAACGGAATAGGCTCCGAATAGGATGGTCAGCTTTTTATTGATGCTGTCAAGCCTTTGAATGATATGGTCTAAACCAGCATAGTCATAGACTCCCTGGGAGGTTTCAAAATCGGCCCAGCTTGTTCTCCAAACAAAACCGTCTACAAAGGAATAGTCTCTGATGTTTGCATCACGGAACTTGCCCTGGTTATTATCTAAAGCATAAATTCCTGTTGGTTGCGCAACAAGGAAGGAGCTTTTACCAAGGATCAGTGTTGCAAGGAGTATCCTTTTTAGAAGTTTTGCCATGGTTTCTTGGTCTGTGTAATTAAGACGTTAAAAGGTGCATTTGGTTTAATTCTCTTCTTGATCTTGCTCCTGCTCCTGGGGTCTCGTTCAATACTTCGTCCTGAATAATTACTTTTAGGTTAGTCAGTAAATTTCTTAAATATTGAACTCGCAATGTGTCCGCCAAAGCCAAAAGTATTGCTCATGGCAAAATTCACCGTTTTTCGCTGGGCCTTTCCAAGTGTCAGATTAAATTTGTGTGCAAAGTCAGGTTCCACTTCTTCTGTATTGATGGTTGGAGGAATACTATTTTCCTGAATGGCCTTTATGCAGGCAATCGCTTCAATCGCTCCGGCACCACCAAGCAAATGTCCTGTCATTGATTTTGTTGCACTGATATTCGCGTTAGGATTTATTCCAAAAACTCTTTCCATGGCTTTCAATTCGCTCAGGTCTCCTGTTGGTGTTGACGTTGCGTGTGCATTGATATAGTCTATTTCACTCGCATCTATTCCGGCTTCTTCTAACGCCAGCATCATTCCCAAAACAGCTCCTTCACCTTCCGGATGTGTTCCCGTTAAATGATAAGCGTCTGCAGCCAGTCCACCTCCAACTATTTCTGCAAGAATAACTGCATTTCTTTTCTTAGCATGTTCATAGCTTTCCAGGATTATTGCTCCTCCGCCTTCACCCAAAACAAACCCATCTCTATGAATATCAAAAGGTCTTGAGGCTTTGCTAAAATTGTCATTCAAAGTAGACAAAGCCTTTGATGCATTAAATCCACCAACAGAGCTTTCTGTTATGGATGCCTCAGAGCCTCCGGCAACCATCATGTCGGCTTTCCCCCATCGAATGTAATTGAAGGCATCAATTATCGCATTGTTACTCGCAGAACAAGCCGATGCTGTGGTGTACGTCACACCTCGTAAGCCGTACTTTATGGAAATAACTCCCGAAGCTATATTTACAATCCTTTTCGGAATAAAAAACGGATTAAATCTCGGTGTACCGTCTCCGCGTTTAAATTCCGCAAACTGTTCTTCAAAAGTAGCAAGTCCGCCATCACCGGCGCCCCAAATTACACCAACTCTGTTTTTATTTATCTTTTCAAGATCAACCCCGGCATCACGTATTGCTTCATCAACGGCCACCAAAGCATACTGGGAAAACAAATCGTATTTTCTGATTTCATTTTTCTCAAATAGTGTGGGGTTAAAATTTCTCACTTCACAAGCAAATTTTGTTTTGAATTTTGAGGTGTCAAATTTGGTGATAGGAGAAGCTCCACCAACACCGCTAATTAAAGATTGCCAGTACTCCTGAACATTATTTCCAATTGGTGTTACTGCTCCCAATCCGGTTATTACGACTCTTTTCATTTTTTCTTTGGTCTTAGTTCTTGCAAAATGGTTGTGCGAACGATTTCAAAATCTTCATTATTGGTAAGTCGGGATAATTGAACGATTGCCAAGGCGTTTGTTATTACCATCAGTGCCTTTGTTCTTGGGGTAGATTGAAAATCAAATACATTTTGTTTTTTTCCGTCTGCCAGAATTTCCGTAACCCAATTCAAAATGTGTTCAGCAAAGTCTTTTAATTCGCTTTTTACATGATCATCCACCGTATTCAAATCCGTTGCTAAGGACCCAACAAGACAAACCTTATTTTCAGATTTGATCTGAGCATATATGGATAAAAATCCTTTAAGTTTAGTTAATGGGGACTCGTCGGACAATTCCGCCTTTAGCTTTTCAAACCGTCGGGTATGCTCCTTTATGGCCGCCACACATAAGTCTGATTTCGTTGGAAAATGATAGTGAATGGACGCCGTTTTAATTCCAATTTTATTGGAAATATCCTTATAACTAAAGGCATTGAAGCCGTTATGTCTGATAAGGTGATCAGCGGTTTCAATTATCGTTTCTCTTGTTGTCATTGAACCATCTTTTCACAAATATACTACCTATTAGTAGATAGGCAAATGAATCAGTCAATTGTCCCGATAGTTGCACTATGGCTGTTGAGGGGGTGAGGAGTTAATAGGACTATAGTCCGTCATGCTGAGCGGAGAGCCTGTCCTGAGCCTGCCGAAGGGAAGTGCGACGGACCGACCAGAAACTTCAGGAGATACATTATTCAAGTTTATAGACAATTTCCTCTATCTCCATCTTCCGTGCATTCGCAAAGCCTCTGTCCTTTCCGACAGATTTAAAGCCGCATTTTTCCAGCACCTTCTGGGATCCATAATTGTCATAGGCCACCCGGGCAAACAGGGGGCGCGTGACAGCGCCATCAATGAACATTTTTAAACCTGCCGTGGCAAATCCTTTACCCCAAAAAGGCTGATCGATCCAATAGGCCACATGGGTTGCCCCGAACATGTCAAAATGCGCCATGCTGCCAATGATCTGCCCGTTGAATCGCAGGGTTTGCATCCGGATATCGGGGTTTCCCACGATGGCGGTCCATTTTTTCATGTAGGCTTCCTTATCGAAAGGATCTTCGGGCATAAACGCAGCCATCCATATCCCCTCCTTATTGGTTTGAAAAATGAATAAGGATTCGAGATCCTCCTTGGTTGTTTTGGTTAGTGAGATCATGGTTTTTTTACTCCTTGCAGGCGCCTTCCAACCCGGAAACTACCCTTTGTTTTTATTTCTTTTGTAGGCCAAAACAACCACTACAGGCACTAGTGTACAGGATAATACAGCGATAATTAAAGTAAGATTGTCCATTTATTTTAGTTTTTAGACTCGTTCATTAGGAATCAGAAATATACTTTTTAATCAGGGAAACAAAAACATCACCCTTGGGTGTTTTGGTTAGTTCGATCCTTTTTCTAGTTTTACTAACAGTTTACCTGCCCGTTTTTTAAAGTCATCCGTGTATTTATCCATCTGATCCATTAAACACAGTTTCAGCTCATTTTTGAGTTCCGGATATTTTTTCGTGAGTTTAAAGAGGACCAAAAAGGACCTTGATTTGATCGTGACATTGGTTTCGGTTGACAGGACCCATTGAAACAACAAATCGATGGCCTTACCCTCATTTTCTGGTGGAATGCCGGCAATGAGCCAATAATTGGCAAAGGAAGTTTTGTAAACGGGATTGAGATGATCAGACAGATCCAATAAAAAAGGAAGTTCACGGAACAACGCATTTCGATCCAACTCTCCAAGCTCACTCAGCATCCATAAGAACCGGGTGGCAATTTTCGGGTCACCCTTTAATAATCCGGAAAGGTCTTTTATGGCTATGTTGTTTTCTATGATCGTCTTCGCCCAGCCTATTCTTTGTGCTGCGGTGCTTGTGGGGAGGGAGGATTCAAGCTCCGTGTAGAAGCTGGTGGTTGAAAAATTAGGGGGCGACGACATTGAGATGGCACTAGGTTCAATTACTTTAGTCGGTATATGTCTCCATCTTCAAACCCACAAGCAATAACCTGCGAATTATTGAGAAAGCTATTTCTAAAGGTTTCCGTCTTGAAATACTCAATTAAGTATCCTTTGACATCATCCAAAATATCTTCCCATTCTCTACCCGGTTGTCCAAGTAGTAAATATTTGTCGGCTGGAGCAAAATCAATGTTGCAAGCCCAATCGTCATCATGTTCATCATATGTTTTGGAACCAGTCAAAGAAGTTTCATAGCCTTGGTCCGTTTCAAATATACCAAACCAATAAGCAACTACTTCATTCCCAGGTTTTTCTGATCTAATAATTTGGTCTAACCAGTAATTGAATTTTTGTTGTACCGTCATGCTTTTCTCAAGTGCGTTACGTGGACAACGAATAATTCCTAACAAGAACAGACGCCGAGATGTGTAAGATCCGTTCTAACTCACGGATCATTTCAACGGTCAACTTTTTCTTCTTATTCAGGATTTCTGAGACACGGCTTTTCCCACCAATAACGCCAACCAGATCCTTTTGTTTCAAATTCAATTCTTCCATCCTGATCTTGATGGCTTCAATTGGATCCGGCGCTTCAATAGGGAAGTATTTATTCTCATAATTTTCTATGAGCAAAGAAAGTATTTCTGCCTCATCCCCTTCTTTGGAATCAGGTTTTGCATCGAAAATTACTTCAAGCCTTTCCAGGGCTTTGTAATAGTCCTTTTCTGATTTGATCGGTTTTAATTCCATTTTCTTTTCACTTAAATCGTGTTGGCATCAATTCGGTCATAATCACTATGAGTTCCTATGAAGCGAATGAAGGCCCATTGCTTTTCAAAATTGAATTTTACGATCAGACGATAGGCATTGCCTTTTATATTAAAGACAATTCGACCGTCCTTCAGAATGCTTGCGGAAATGTATGTTTCTCTGACATCATTTGGAGATTTCCAATTTGATGTCATCGCGGTTTCATACCATGTTTTCAGATATTGTTCTGAGTCGGCATGTTTCTCCCAAAATTCGCGCAAGGTTCTTTTTGCGATAATTCGATTCATGAAAAGCTTCTTAACAAAGATAGAAAAAAGTTCTCAAATAACGAACAATATTCTTTCTAAACTAATTCCGCTACTATAATAAATTGAGGAAGGATTAATTAGCTTGAAAGCTCTCCAACCGTCTTCTCAATGATCCCACAACACTCAAGGATCTGCTCTTCGGTGATCACCAAAGGCGGAGCAAAACGAATGATATGCTCATGGGTTTGTTTGGCGAGAAGTCCGTTTTTCATCAGGGCTAAACAGACATCCTTGGCCGTTTTACCCTCTCCAAAAGGATTGATGACAATGGCGTTGAGCAGTCCGCGGCCGCGAACGAGTTTGACCATGTCATAGCGTTCAACCAGCGATAGCATATGCTCCCGGAAAATCCTGCCCAGTCGCTCGGCATTTTCGGCCAGGTTTTCTTCTTTTACAACCTCCAGGGCAGCCATGGCAACTTTACAGGCCAATGGGTTCCCTCCAAAGGTAGATCCGTGCTGGCCGGGTTTCAGGGTGAGCATCACTTCATTGGAGCTCAAAACGGCAGAAACGGGAAGCACCCCTCCGGAAAGGGCCTTACCCAAAATAAGGATATCGGGTTTTACACCTTCCCAATCGCAGGCTAATAATTTACCGGTACGGGCGATCCCGGTTTGGACCTCATCCGCGATCATCAATACTTTCTTCTCGCTGCAAATCCTGCGAACACCTGTTAAATAGCCTTCATCGGGCATGACCACCCCGGCTTCTCCCTGTATGGGTTCGAACATAAATCCGGCTACATTCGGATCGGAACAGGCTTTTTCCAGAGCGGACAGGTCGTTGTAAGGGATAATTTCATAACCCGGCATAAAGGGACCAAAATTGATGGTACTGTCAGGATCGGTACTGGAAGAGATGGCTCCCAGGGTCCGGCCCCAGAAATTGCCTTCCACAAAAACGATCTTGGCCTGGTTTGCCGCTATGCCTTTGATCTCATAACCCCAGCGACGGGCTAACTTAACAGCCGTTTCTCCGCCTTCTACACCTGAATTCATGGGGAGCACACGATCATAGCCAAAATAGGTACAGATATATTCCTCATACTCGCCTAGCACATTATTATGAAAGGCCCTGGAGGTGAGGGTCAACACTTCTGCCTGGTCTTTTAAGGCTTGTATGATCTTCGGGTGACAATGTCCCTGGTTCACCGCACTGTACGCCGAGAGGAAATCAAAATAGCGTTTGCCATCCACGTCCCATAAAAATACGCCTTCACCCCGCTCCAGGACTACCGGAAGAGGCTTATAATTGAAGGCACCATACCGGTGCTCCAGTTCGATGGCGTGCCCGCTTTTTGTCATCTCGTCGATCATGTTACAAAGGTACGCCTTTCGCTGAAAGGCAAAAAACCCGCAATTCCCGTATATTTGTATTATGCGAAATTTCTTCTCTTCTGCTGTGCTGGTGCTCCTGACCTTGTCTGTGGTGCAGGCCCAGGAAGCAAATCCCCAAACCGGAAAGATCGGACTAAAAAAAGTGATCCATTTTTCGAACGAAGCACCGGATTTCGACCCCAGCGTCCGGCAAATCGAGAAGATCCCAGCTCCGGCGGGAGATTATGAACTGAAAAAACAGTATATCGACAGCCTGCGCAAGGCTGAAGGGAAAAAGAGCGGTTTCCGGGAACAAAAAACGGCCGCCCCTGCCCCTGCCCTCGGACTTGTTTTTAACGGGAATGTCAGCTCCGGAACCCCGAACGATAACGACATGTGTATCGGGAACAATGGTTTTGTGATCAGCGTGGTGAACAGTACCCTCTTTGTTTATGATTCGACCGGCAAGGTCAAAAAAACCGGATCCCTGGCCTTTTTTGCCAAAGAACTGGGCACCCTCGACCGTTCCTTCGACCCGCGTGTGTCCTATGATCCCAATCATGACCGCTTTATCGCCGTTTTCCTGAATGGATCGACCAGCGCAACCAATACGCCCATCATCGCCTTTTCGCAAAGCAATGACCCAACGGGAGCCTGGAATTTCTATCAATTACCCGGAAATCCCTATAATGATACCTCCTGGTCAGACTACCCGATCATCAGCCTGAGTGGCAGCGACCTTTTTCTTACTTTAAACCTTTTACAGGATGACAAAGGCTGGAAAGACGGCTTCCGCCAGAGCATCATCTGGCAAATGGACCTGGCAGACGGGTATGCAGGTGACTCCATCGATCATATCCTGTGGAACAATATCAGTTACCAGGGCAAACCGGTTTGGAGCATTTGTCCTTCGCAGGGCGGTATGAAACCCGAAGGAACACAGGGTTATTTTTTATCGGTTCGCCCCGGAGACCTCAGCAACGACAGCCTTTTTATCCATACCATCAGCAACTCGGTAGCCTCCGGTAGCGCTACGTTAACGACCAAATATGTGCATTGCAGCCAGCCTTACGGACTCCCTCCTTCCGCTAACCAGCCCGACGGACAATTGCTGGAAACCAATGATGCCCGGGTATTAACCGCCATGCACCAAAACGGTTTGATTCACTTTGCCGGCAATACCCGCGACTTCCAGAACAATGCCTCGGGCATTTATTATGGCGTAGTTGACCCGACCCTGGGAGATGCCAAGCTCACCATTTTGAGTTATGATACCCTGGACCTGGGTTATCCGGATATTGCTTATGCAGGCTCCGGACAGGGAAATGATCATACTGCTATTCTTACCGTTTCCCATGTTTCCCCGAATACCTTTCCCGGAACTTCGGTGGTTTTGATGAACTATTCCGGACAGTTTTCTCCACTTACCCGCGTAAAAACCGGCTTGGATAATATTGATGTTTTGGTCGACACGTTTGAACGCTGGGGCGACTATACCGGCATCCAGCGTAAATACAATGAAGACCGTGCATTCTGGTTATCCGGGAACTATGGCGACCGTATCAACCGGACCACCATTGCGAAAGTCAGCAATCTGGATCCGACTTTGTCCATACCCGCATCGGTTATGCCTTCAGAAGTGATCCTGTATCCGAATCCCTCGGTTGATTATTTTGAGGTGGAATTCGATCTGGAGCAAAGGCAGGACCTGAGTTTCCGGGTGATCGACCTGCAGGGAAAAGAGATCACGGTATTGCATGAAGAACGGGTGAAACCAGGGACCAACCGCTTCCGTTTTGCCACCACGCCTTTGCCGGCGGGCACCTATTTATTGGTGATCGAATCCGGAACGCAAAACATCCATACCGAACGTTTTGTCGTGCTAAAGTAAAATCCCGGTCAGCTTTCTGTCAAACTCCTGCTTCCCTCTTGTAAGGGTTCCCTCTTCTTTGGAACTTGGCTGTGATGGATACGGAAGAGCTTTTTTATACGGTGGCCCTGACCATGGTTCCGGATGTGGGGCCCGTTATTTCGCGGAACCTACTGGCTTATGCCGGCAGTGCGAAGGCGGTGTTCGAATTTTCCAAAAGCCGCCTGGAGAAAGTACCGGGGGTCGGTCCGCTTACGGCAGAGCGGGTAGCGTCCTTCACCGATTTTAAACGCGTAGAAAAACAATTGAAATTTGCCGAAAAGGCGGATGTGCGTATCCTTCGTTTTCACCAGGCTGATTTTCCCCAGCGCCTCAAACGCAATCACGATGCCCCCCTGCTCCTCTATTTCCGCGGCAATGCGAATCTGAATGCGCCCCGGCTAATCAGCATTGTTGGGACCCGGCAATGCAGCGAAGAGGCGAAGGCCTTTACCGAAAACTTTGTTCGCGACCTGCAGGGATTAAACTGCACTGTGGTAAGCGGACTGGCTTATGGCATCGATATCCATGCGCACAGGGCAGCAGTGAAAAACGGGATCTGTACGATCGGTGTTGTTGCCCATGGATTGGATAAGATCTATCCATCGAGCCATTCGAAAACCATGCAGGATATGTATGCGAATGGAGGCATGCTCACCGAATACCCGATAGAAACCCGTCCTGACAGGGAGAATTTCCCCAGCCGCAACCGCATTGTCGCCGGAATTTGTGATGCCACCATCGTGGTGGAGACTCCTTTTAAAGGAGGTGCCATGATCACGGCCTACCTGGCCCATTCCTATAACCGGGAAGTTTTTGCGGTGCCTGGCAGGGTCGGCGATCCGAAAAAAGAGGGAACCCACTTCCTGATCAAAAAAAACAAAGCGGCATTGCTGGAATCGGTGGATGACCTGCTGGCTTATATGGGTTGGGATAAACAAACCGGGAATGCGCCGCAGCAGTTGCATTTGGAGCTCACCCCATCAGAAAATATACTTCTTGAGCTGTTTGAGCAAAAAGGGAAATGGCATATTGATGATCTGAATGCCCACGATTCGATCTCAAGTAGTGATCTGTCGCTGAATTTATTGGAACTGGAAATGAAAGGGTTGATCCGGGGACTGCCGGGGAAAGTGTATCAAAAGGTTGAGAGTTGAGAGTTGAGGGTTGAGGGTTGAGGGTTAGGTTGAGGGCTGGCGCATGAACAAGTCTTCCCTACTATTGAATTACCCTTCGTTGGCAGGCGTAGTCGCTTTCGTTTCTTCTGTTGGGGTAGAAACGACTTCTATCTTTACCAAAGGAGCTACATTTTCGAACAAACCGATTTCGGTGGCGGCTACATTGGAGACATCGATCACTCGGTTGGTTTTGTAGTCGAAGCGGTCGTTTATGGTAACGAGAACCGATTTATTCGTTCTTAAATTCGTTACCCGAACCACAGTACCGAAGGGGAGCGTGGCATGACAAGCGGTATAGAGGGTGCTTTCATACACTTCGCCACTGGCGGTGGGTTGTCCTACATCACAGGAAGCATAGGTAGAAGCCATTCCTGTATTTCGCAATTCCTGCGCGTACACACTACCCATCACAAACACGAGGATAGCGGCCGATCCGATAAATCTTTGAAAAGAGCGTTTCATAGTTGAAGAAGCAAAACACTCACTTTAATTGTTAAGAAACAAATAAACCTCGCACATCTTCAATTCCTTTCCGTTATTCTTCAAATTTTGCAGGAAATGGCCGGAAATCAGATTATTTTTGCGCACCAACCTATGCAATTAGCCTATCTGTCACTTGGTGTTTTAGCCTTCTTTACGCTCTGGCAACTGTATTTTCATTTCCGCTACTTCATCAAACTCGCCAGCTACAAGGGTGGGCGAAAAAATGAAGCTCCCGGTCATGAGCCGGTTTCCATTATCGTGGTAGCCCGGAATGAATTCGCCAACCTGGAGGCCAACCTGCCGTTGCTGCTTGACCAGGATTATCCGGATTATGAGGTGATCGTGGTAAACAATGGCTCCTGGGATAAAAGCCAGGAATTGCTGGAGGAGATGGAAGAACAACATGCCCGTCTCAAGGTGGTTAAAATTGTGGAGCAGGAACGTTATCCCAAAGGCAAAAAATTCGGACTCACCCTGGGAATAAAAGCCGCCGGAAATGAATGGCTGCTCCTCACCGACAGCGATTGTAAACCCGTTGGCCGCAATTGGATCCGCTCCATGAGTGCCAACTTTGTAGAGAATAAAGAGATCTGCCTGGGGTATTCACCCTATGAAAAAAAGCCCGACTTCCTGAATATCCTCATCCGCTTTGACGCCTTTTTCACTGCCCTCCAATACCTTTCTTTTGCCCTGGCAGGGAAACCGTATATGGGCGTGGGCCGTAACCTGGCTTATCGAAAAAGCCTCTTTTTCCGGGTAAAAGGATTTGCCACACACAATCATATCCTCTCCGGTGACGACGACCTGTTTATCAATGAAACCGCCACCTCCAAAAACACGCGCATTTGTATCCATCCCGATTCCTTTATGGTAACCACCCCTAAAGAATCCTGGGAAGACTGGATCAAACAGAAAAAGCGTCATTTGGGCGTGGGCAAGTATTATTCAGCCTCGAGCAAAAGTCGCCTGGCCGGATTGCATGCTTCTGCCGTGCTCTTTTACGTGAGTTTGGCAGCAGCCATCTATTTCTGTTTCCCACATAAGGAAAATCTCTTTTTTCTGATCCCTTTATGGATCTACCTGGCCCGTTTGATCTCCCAGTTTTTCGTGTATGGATTTGCGATGAAACGGCTTAAAGAAACAAATTTGATCTACTTCCTTCCTTTGTTGGACCTGTATTTTATGTTCTTCTATTTCTTTATGGGAGTTGGGGCGACGTTTAGCAGACCGAGGAAAAATGTTTGGTAGTGAGGATTTGAAGTAGGGAGGTAGGGAAGACGTGGAGATGGTGATACTTTGAGATGGTGAGACAAATTTCGTTGAAGCAAAAAAATCGCGCCTCTATTCTGGCGTAAGCAATACGCGTTCACAAAACAAAACCTCCGCGCCTCTGCGCCTCCGCGTCAAATAAGCGTGCGCCCCGCCTACGCTAAATCTTCGGCGGGCGAAGCAGCCAGATTTACCCAGCACTAGAGAAGCGCCCATAAACCCCAAGCGGCAAATTCATCCCCGAGGTTGAACGTAAATAAAGTTCTCCGGTATCTGCATCCTTCACTTTCGGGAAATGCGCTTTGATCAGGTTCTCGGCAACCAGCGCTGATAAGCCTAGTGAGTATACATTTAGAAGGAAAAAGTGGTTTTTCTCATCCAATAACAAGGCGAGGTCGGCCAGCATTTCGTTCAGGCTTTCTTCCAGTTTCCAGCGCTCGCCTTTGGCGCCGATGCCATAAGAAGGAGGATCGAGCAGGATGCCGTTGTATTTTTTGCCCCGTTTCACCTCGCGCTTCACAAATTTATGGGCGTCTTCTACGGTCCAGCGGATATTGCTGAGGTCGGAGAGTTCCATATTGTCTTTGGCCCAGCTTACTACCTGTTTAACCGAGTCGACATGGACAACATCAGCACCGGCAGCTTTGGCGGCAAGGGATGCTCCTCCGGTATAGGCAAAGAGGTTAAGGACTTTGGGTTCATTCACCCGCATTTGGTCGACGGCGTTATAGATAAAATCCCAATTGGCAGCTTGTTCCGGGAATATGCCCACATGTTTAAAGGAAGTGAGGGCCAGGCGCATGCGCATTTTTAATTTTCCGGAGGCATAATGGATATTCCAGGTATCCGGAACCTTGGGAGCCTCCCATTCGCCGGAATGGGAGCCCTTTTGCGAAAAAGTGCCATCGGCCAGGCTTTTCCATTCTTTTTCGTTCAGTACTTTGTCCCAAATAGCTTGTGGTTCCGGACGACGCAATACATACCGGCCGAAACGTTCCAGTTTTTCAAAATTGCCACAGTCGATGAGTTCGTACTCTTTCCAGTTGGAGGGGCTTAATAAAGTGATTTCAGGCATCTTCTTGGTCGGCAAAGATAATGGCTTCCTGATTTAAAAGCGGTTTCCCCATAAAGCGCAGTAAAAGTTGGGCTACGGTGATCACATCCTTCTGGCAATAGACGCGTATGCGCTCCAGGTCATGCTCCTGCCAATAGACCTGTCCCACCTGGGAGCCGTCGATATCATCCTTGGGCGTGGGAATGTCGAAAATATGGGCCAAAAGACGGAGCGAGGTATAACTTTTAAAATCCCCAAATTTCCAGAGTTCCATGGTATCGAGATGCGGCACCTCCCATGGCTTTTTGCCGGGGGTGTCGAGAAGGAGCGGCAGTTTCATGCCATGAACGGTCATCCTGCGGGAGAGATAGGGAAAATCAAATTCTTTTCCGTTATGTGCGGCTAAAAGAAAGCGGTTGTTGTCGAAACGGCTGTTCAATAAATTAGCGAAGTCATTGAGCACAACCTGTTCATTATCATCATAAAAAGACTTCACCCGAAACTGGAAATGATCGCCATAGGCCCGGAAAATGCCCACTGAAACACAGATGACCTTGCCAAATTCGGCGTAGATCCCTGCCCGGTTGTAGAGTTCCTCGGGTGTTTGCTGGTCAGCGCCTTTGAGGTTGGCTGCTTTCAGGCGCCAGAGTTCTTTCCAGGTCTCATCCAATGACTCAAAATCGGCTTGTTGGGAGACCGTTTCAATATCCAAAACCAATACACGTTCCAGGTCGAGTTGTTCAAGCATAGAGCAAGTTCAATAGAAAACAGAAGGAATACAATATGCTCCTGATTATTTGACAGGAGGCAGACAAATCGCTTTGTATGGGGTTACCAGTTACCGCCCGATCCGCCGCCGCCGAAGCTGCCGCCACCGAAACCGCCACCACCGCTAAACCCACCGCCTCCCGATGAGAAGTTACCGAAACCTCCACCCATCATTCGTCCGGCCAGGTATCCGCCCATAAAGCCTCCAAACCCACCGCCACGACCGCCACGACCGGCCAATAAGAAGATCAGGATGATAGCAATAAGGGGTATCAGCAAGGCTATGCCCGGATGTACTGTTTTTTTCCTGCCTCCATCTCCGGTGAATTCGCCTTTGGCTGCCATAAAAACAGCGTCTAAAGATTTGTCAAAACCTGAATAATAGGCCTGCTCGCGAAACGCCGGTTTGAGGATCTGTTCGATGATCGCGTGGCTGACCGCATCGGTTATCACGGGTTCGAGACCCCTTCCTACCTGAATACGCAGGCGGCGATCACTAATAAAAGCAGCAATTAAAACGCCGTTATTTTTGTTCGCCTGGCCGATGCCCCATTCTTCTGCCAAACGCTGTGTATAGCCAAAATCATCTTCACCTTCCAGGCTCTCTTCGATCAGGATAACGATCTGTGAAGAGGTACTGTCCTGGTATGCGACGATCTTTTTCTCGAGAAGCAACTCTTCGTCCGGACTCAACACATCGGCAAGATCGTATACGCGCTTGCCTTCAATGAGCTTAGGGAATTCTTTGGCTTCAAGAAATAACGAGGTGCCCAGAAAAAGTCCGA
>JAKFCJ010000102.1:0-5950 GCA_036676705.1 Bacteroidota bacterium | reverse complement strand
GAACCGGGTTACAGAAACATCGTATAACGTATACCCAGAACTTACCTTCATTGACAAGGTTATCCGAAACTACATGTATTCCCGCCTGGACCAGATCCCCTATTTCCATGTTCGGCAGCGATTAAAGGAGTACCAGAACGCACCTCTCCTGAGCGTCACGAAACCTGAAGCCATTGAAATTAAGCTGTATCCCGGGGTAGGAATGGTCTTTCCTGATCTGATACTAATGGATGGAATTGGCAGGACAAAAAATCTTCACTCCCTCTCCGGTCCAAAAGTCCTGGTCTTTGCTTTCTCTCCCCTGCATAGCGATCTGTCGGTTTTTTCTTTTATAGATTCGATGGAAGACGCCCATCCCGGTTGGACCTTCATGCTTATTCTCCAAACGAATATTGACCAACTGGATGAATACGAACGCAACTATCCGACCATCAGCAGTTTTTATCTTGCCAGCAAAGTAGAAGGGCTTGAACTGAACGGCTGGCCGATCTGGTTTATTTTAGATAAGGGGGGTGTGGTACTGGCTGAAAACCATGGCTACCAACCCTATAGAAATAAAGAATTTGACGAATGGATAAAAGAACACCTTGGCAGCGATTAGGCAGAGAGATTTCATGCCTAGTTCCTATAAAATGCTTTTCTTTGCAAAAATTTGCTCATGCACGTCTCTGTATACGATTCATTGGTTCATAAGCAGTCGGCCGGCCAAAAAATGCTGGCGGTACTGATCGACCCCGATCATATCCAGAACCTTGAGGAAAGTGTGAGGCGTTGCAACGAAAGTGGTGTCGACCTCATTTTTCTTGGAGGCAGTCTGGTTAGTTCGGGAACAATTGGTGAATCCATAGAACGGATCAAAAAAAATACGGACATTCCGGTATTACTTTTTCCGGGTGATGAGCTTCAAATCGACAGCCGCGCCGATGCGCTTTTATTACTCAGCCTCATTTCGGGCAGGAATCCGGAATTGTTGATCGGCAAACAAGTTGTTGCCGCCCCGTACATCCGCAAATCAGGGCTTGAAACCATTGCGACAGGCTATATGTTGATCGATGGAGGACGTATTACTACCGCTTCCTACATCAGCGGAACCGTTCCCATACCCTCCGACAAGCCTGAAATTGCGATGTGTACCGCCCTGGCCGGAGAGATGCTGGGATTGAAGCTGGTCTATATGGATGCGGGAAGCGGTGCCAAATATGCCGTGAGTGCCCAAATGATCAAAGCTGTACGCGATGCAATCCATATCCCCATTGTAGTTGGCGGCGGCATTCGTTCTACTTCCGAAGCTGTTCATGCCTGGAGGGCCGGAGCCGATGTGGTGGTGGTTGGTAATGCCATCGAAGAAGACAATACCCTCATTACCGATTTAATGAATGCGTTGCAGGACCTGCAACAAATTGATAACTAGTTAGGATTAAGCGAAACGAATGGCAACACAAAGCAAGGAGTTGACTCTGGAAGAATTTAAAGCAGAAGTTTTAAGCGACTATAAAATTGCTTTTCAGAGCCGTCAGGCCAGCTTGATCGGTAGAAAGGAAGTGCTTACCGGAAAAGCCAAATTCGGTATTTTTGGTGATGGCAAGGAAGTGGCCCAACTGGCCATGGCCAAAGCCTATAAAAAAGGAGATTTTCGTTCGGGCTATTACCGCGACCAAACCTTCATGTTTGCCACCGGAATGAGCACCATCAGCGCTTTTTTTGCCCAGCTTTATGCCCACCCGAGTGTTGAGGCTGAACCCTGTTCTGCAGGACGCTCAATGAATGGCCATTTTGGTTCCCGGCTTCTGGATGATTCAGGGAACTGGTTGCCGCAAACTGACCGCTACAATTCAAGTGCAGATATTTCGCCAACTGCCGGACAAATGCCCCGCCTCCTGGGACTTGCCCTGGCCTCGAAACTTTATCGCGAAAACAAAGACCTCCATGGCTATACCGACTTTTCTCACAAAGGGAATGAAGTAGCCTTTGGAACCATTGGAAATGCATCCACTTCAGAGGGCGGATTTTGGGAAACCATCAACGCCGCCGGTGTTTTGCAGGTTCCTCTGTTGATGTCGGTTTGGGACGATGGATACGGTATTTCCGTTCCTTCCCGCTACCAAACTACCAAAGAAAATATTTCTGAGATCCTGAGCGGATTTCAGAGCAATGACAAAGGCAAAGGTTTCGAAATTTTCCGTGTGAATGGATGGGATTATTCCGCCTTGTGCAAAACCTACCAGGAAGCGGCAGACCTGTGCCGGCAAAAACATACTCCTGTGCTTATCCATGTCCAGGAACTGACACAACCCCAGGGACACTCTACATCCGGTTCACACGAACGCTATAAATCCCCTGAACGCCTGCAATGGGAACAGGAATACGACTGTATCGTACAAATGCGGAGCTGGATGGAATCTTCCGGACTGGCCACTAATGAAGAGCTCGACAACCTGGAAAAAGAGTGGAAAAAAGAGGTGAATACCATGAAGAAGGAAGCTTTTGAGTCCTTCTTAAGTGGTATTAAATCGGATATCGTTTCCGTTTGTGCCTTGTTGGAAACGCTCGGACAAGAATCCGGGATCGCCCCGATCGCCGAACTGTCGCAACAATTGGCCGGGATCACCGAACCCCTCAGAAAGGATATCGGAATAATCGTTGATAAGGCATTGCGCCTGACACTCCATGCTGATGGTCCTGCGCGACAGGCGCTGGTGAGCTGGAGAAGGTCTTTTTATGAGGATAATTTTGACCGTTACAGTTCCCACCTTTACAGCCAATCCGAACAAAGTGCCTTAAAAGTACCTGTTATCGCACCGGTTTTTAGCGCTGCGAGCGAAGTAGTAGACGGGCGTGAAGTAGTGCAGGCTTGTTTTGATAAGGCCCTGGAAAGAGACCCACGGATATTTGCCTTTGGCGAAGATGTCGGGAAAATTGGTGACGTAAACCAGGGTTTTGCCGGGCTCCAGGAAAAATATGGAGAGCTGCGTGTTAGCGATAAAGGTATACGTGAACTGACCATCATCGGCGAAGGGATAGGAACCGCCATGCGGGGTTTACGTCCTATTGCCGAAATTCAATACCTCGATTACCTGCTTTATGCCTTGCAGATCATGAGCGATGATATTGCCACGTTGCAATACCGCACCAAAGGCGGACAAAAAGCTCCGGTCATTATTCGTACCCGCGGCCACCGTTTGGAAGGGATCTGGCATTCAGGATCGCCTATGGGCATGATCATCCATGCTGTTCGTGGCATGCATGTGCTGGTACCCCGCAATATGACCCAGGCGGCAGGATTTTATAATACCCTGTTGCAAAGTGACGAGCCGGCCCTGGTTATCGAATGCCTGAACGGTTACCGTTTAAAGGAAACCATGCCCGAGAATATTGGCAGCTTCACCGTTCCGTTGGGAATACCCGAAGTGCTTGAAGAAGGAAACGATGTTACCCTCGTAACCTATGGTTCCTGTGTGCGTATTGCCCAGGAGGCCATCGAACAACTCAAAGAAGTGGGTATCAGCGTGGAACTTGTCGATGTACAAAGTTTGCTGCCCTTTGATATTAACCACTCCATTGTTGACTCCTTAAAGAAAACGAACCGTATCGTCTTTTTGGATGAAGACGTCCCGGGTGGTTCTACCAGCTTTATGATGCAGCACGTCTTGGAAGAGCAAAAAGGCTATTTCCACCTCGACTCCGAACCAAGAACCATCACCGCCAAAGCCCATCGCCCTGCTTATGGAACGGACGGCGATTTCTTCAGCAAACCAAGCGCCGAAGAGGTCTTCGAATCGATCTATGCCCTGATGCGGGAAAGTGACCCGGGAAGGTTTCCTGCGTTTGTTTAATGGAAGAAATTTACGGCTTTTACCTCTCTGAGGATCCACAGACATTTCGATTAAACCGAATGGGAGAATACCGTATTGTGTTCCTGGGCGCTATGCATTATTCTAATCGTGGAGATTTTTATGTCGAATTATGCAGAAAAGACTCGAGGGAAGGGATCCGAACTGATAAGCCGTGGCTTCTAGGTGGAATAACCATTGATTGGAAGCCCGCCTGCATCTATCGGTCATTCTATATAGAAAAGGGTGGTGAATTTGAAATGCTCTTTCACAATAGTGAAGACTTGCAATTATTCAGAATGCGCAGATTTCCTATTTTACCCTGGCACATTTTTTTTCCATGGAAGCCGACTAACCAGAAAAAAGTGTGGGTATCCATTCAGTATAACCAATTGTAGCTTTGAATAAAAAGCCTGCACCCTGTTGCCTGTAGCCTGCGTCCTTCCGTCGTGGTTCGGCTCCGCTCACCATGACGGAAGGCCCATAACCAGACCCATAACCCAAAACCCCTGCCCTTCGTGGGAATACCCTCTTTCCGATGATTTCGAAAAATTCCGGTACTCGCACCCCACTACGACTCCAAATACTTCTCGATCTTATACGCCAGCCTGTCCATATTCACCTGATCCAGGGGATGCGGGGTGGTTGGCATGACTAAAAAGCTACCCTGTTGGAGGCTGCGAAAAGCTTTCATGGTTTCTTCCACAGTAACCATTTTATCCCCGTCGCCGATACCGACCCTGACCGGAATTTGGATAGCTCCTAAAGTAATATCTGTTATCAGCGGCATTGCACCCAGATAGCGCATCATTTCTGCGGTTTTTTCGCAGAGCAAAGGCCATTTATCGCCATGGAGTTTTTCCAAAGACTCCACATACTTCGGTGCTTTTTCACGCATGGTATCCGGATTCAGGAAAGCAGCTTCTCTTTCGCTCGATTCCGGTGTCCAGTTAAATTTGGTACCCAGGGTCATGATCTTTCCAAAGGTTCCGGGATGTCCGTATTCCGTAAAAATGGCGACATATCCTCCCATGCTGTAGCCAAAAACATCGCATCCCTTAAGTTGGAACTGGTCGATGTATTTCACTACCTGGGCTGCAAAGGCATCGATACCAAATGACTCCGAAAACGAACTGCTTCCATGTCCGTAAAAATCGAGGCTATGGCATTCGTAAACCATTCCCAACTTGTTTTTAAGTTCGTCGAATTGGGATTGGGCACCCAGGGCACCATGTAATAAGAGCAGTTGTTTCATACCTGAATAACACGTTTACGGAATAGATCAAAAGTAAATATTAAGGCGAAGAAAAGTATAAAGGAAGCTCCCAGATACGGGATACGAAAATCGATTGCATAAAGTACCCCACCCATTACCGGTCCGGCCACCCTTCCCAATGATCCCAGAGACTGGTTTAATCCCAGGATATTCCCCTGTTCCTTCGGTCCGGCCTGGGCGGAAAGCATGGAAAGCAAACTTGGGTTAACACAGCCTGTTGCCAAGGCTAGCCCGGCCAGGGTTACCAGCTCCCAATAAATCGTTGGGACCAGGGGCATGGAGCCCAGCGCTATCAGCATGATCACCAGGCCCACAACCAGCAGCCTTTTTTCACCCAGCCACCGGTTGAGTGCCCCGACCAATAAAAATTGCACGAGCACAGCGCAAAGGCCGATAAAAGAAAACATCAAACCGATCTCCTTTTTTGAGAGCAGAAAATGTTCCTCCCATAATAAGGCTGCGGTAACCTGCATCAGGGAAAAGGCAGCAATATTTAAAAAATTGAGTAAAAAAATGCCCCGTATCCCCCGGTGTACCATGGCTTTGATCAGGGGTGTCACGGGATTGACCACCCTTACGGCCTCCGGGTTTTTTTCTTTGATCGATTCAGGTAAAAGGAAATAGGCCATGATCAAATTGACCACGCTTAACATTCCGCTTGCGATTCCCACTCCCATCATGCCTTCAGCTTCATACAGGTAACCTCCGACGACCGGACCAATGATAAAGCCCATTCCAAACGCAGCGCCGATAAGGCCCATATTCCGGGTACGGTTTTCTTTGGTGGATACATCGGCCATATACGCATTCGCCGCGGAAATATTGGCCGATCCGATCCCGGCCG
>JAKFCJ010000101.1:0-7407 GCA_036676705.1 Bacteroidota bacterium | reverse complement strand
GTACCTGAGGAGAAGAGCCTGTATTGTGCCCTCTTGTCGGGAAATATTTATAAAATAAACGGAGGAAGTACCCTCCTTTTTAAAAAATTAAAAAACCCCGGGCAGCAGGTATATCGAATGCGCTGGTACAAGGGCGAACTGTGGCTGGCAACTTCGAGGGGTCTCGGAAAGATTAATACATCCACCTATATGGAAAGGTGGTTTGATATCCGCGACGGCCTCAGCGCCAATGTTATCTATGACTTGTTATTCCAGGATGATTTCCTGTGGTTAGCAACCGGAAACGGCCTGCAAAAACTGCGGGCCGATCTGGAGAAAAATTCAGCCAGTCCGCTGATCTACTTCCGAAAGCTGCAGATAAATGATAAGTCCATCGACTCCCTTAGCATCCATGCGCTCTCTACTGACCAGGTCCAGATTTCCTTTGATATTCTCAGCTATTATTCACAGGGCGAATACCATTTGGCGTATTCATTCGATGGCAGCAATTGGGAACATCTGCCCGCCGGCCAAAACGCACTGAATCTGAACAATTTACCCTTAGACGCCTCCGAACTTCTCGTCAGGGCTGTGGATGCAAAAGGACTCAGTTCGGCCACCCTGGGCATTCCCCTGCTTATTCGCCCGCCATTTTGGCAAAGCACCTGGTTTTATGTTGCCCAGGTTGTTTTAACCTTTGCCATCATGTTGCTGATCTTTCGTGTGTATCTCAGGCAGGTACGCCGTAAACAGGCTAATGCCCTGGAAAAAGCGAAGTTAAAAACCAACCTGATCGAATCCCAACTTACTGCCCTTAAAGCCCAAATGAATCCGCATTTTATTTTCAATTCGCTGAATTCCATTTACGAATTGATCATCTTCTCGGAAACCAAAGAAGCGGCTACCTACCTGAATAAATTCGCTACCCTGCTCAGAAAGGTGCTCGAAAATTCTGAAAAAGAATCCATCACCCTCACCGAAGAATGCGAATGGCTGAATTTATACCTGGAGCTGGAAAAATTACGTTTTGGAGATGATTTCAGTTACCAAATCAGTATGGAAAACATCGAAGAGCCCTATACCGTCCTGGTTCCAACCATGTTGCTCCAACCTTTTGTTGAAAATGCCGTAAAACATGGCCTGCTCCATAAACAGGGTATCAAAAGGCTGGAGATCGAATTCAGTGAAGAAGAAAATCGCCTGCTTTGTCTGATCACCGACAATGGGGTTGGAAGGAAAAAAGCATCTACATTCAGGAAATCAGGAAAAGAACATAAATCTTTCGCGACAGGGGCTATAGTTCGTCGAATAAATATGTTGAATGCCTCCGGTAAATATGCCATTCAACTGGATATCGAAGACCTGGAATATCCGAACGGGAAAGCGGCTGGTACGCAGGTACGTTTGGTCATTCAGGGATGGTAATCATTCAGAAGTTTAAATGAGCCAACCGTACATTTATTAAAAGACCTTAAAAATAACTACCTAGATTCGAAAAAATGAAATTACGGGCAATCATTTGTGACGATGAGGAAAAGGCCAGAAGATTGCTAAAACACCTGTTAGAGCAGTGCCAGATTCCTGTGGAAGTGGTGGCGGAAGCCTCCAATCTTCCTGACGCCGTTATGGCCATCAACGAAAAAAATCCGGACCTGCTTTTTCTTGATATTGAAATGCCGCAGTACAGCGGACTTCAGATCCTCGATTTTTACAAGGATAAAGAATTGCCCTGCGAACTCGTTTTTGTAACCGCGTATAACGAGTTTGCGATGCAGGCATTACGCCTGTCAGCACTCGATTATATTCTCAAACCTGCCACGCTCGATGTGCTGGACGAATTGCTCCAACGCTTTGAAAAAAATTCGCTGGAGAAAAAAAAACGTATCGAAGTACTCAAAGCGCATTACGATAAGCCTTTCAGCCGGATTGCCCTTCCCAATAGCAGCGGCTACCAGTTCGTTGAAATTAAAAACATCCTTTACCTGGAGGCAGATGGCATGTATACCCACCTCTTTTTAAACGAAGGTTCTCCCATTCTGGTAAGCAAACCCCTGGTTGACTTTGAACGTCTTTTGCATGATGACCACAGCTTCTTCAAGGTTCACAGAAAGTATATCATAAATCTCAACCAAATGAATAGTTTTGTTCGAAGCACTTCGGAAATTCAAATGGTGGGAGGCACCCTTATTCCGCTTTCACGGCACCGTAAACAGGAATTTGAGGATGAGATCCACCGGCTGATCCCCGGAAGAGCCGAAAAAGGCTAAACATGAATCGACTATTCGTTATCCTTCCTGCCCTGGTTTTCATCGCCTGCTATTCGGGTAAAGTCATCAAAAACGACCTGAATCGATACGGCTATCACGGACCTGTGAAACAGATCGTGAGTTATAAATACACCCATTATACCGGTACCATCGATTCGGCGAATTTTAATGTGCGTACCCTGTTCGATTATAATGAAGCCGGTGATGTGTACTTTATGCAACTCGTATTCAACCGCAGCATGTTCATCGGTCAGCAAAGCACGGCTATTGACTTCCATTACCGCATGAAAGAGGGCATTAAAACCGGCTGGCAGGAGATCAATCTAAACGCACAGGATACCAGCTATGGTACCTTCAAATGGCTGGATGAAACCCACCTTTTCGAACGAAAATATACCAGCGACAAGCAGGTATCGTATGAGATCACTACTGAGCTGGACCCGATTACTTTAAGCGAAAAGGTTGCGGAAGTCAAACAATTTTCCAATGGAAAGCTGGTAGAGGATAAGGTGATAGAGAATGTTCAAAAAGACGCCAATTCGTATTATCATATCCATAAAAACAAACTGGCAGGAACCCAGGATACCGTTTATATCGATATCCTTCAAAAAGACAGTTTGGGTAACGCTACCCGGCTCGTAGAACGAAACTCAGCTACCGGCCTCCAAACTTTTATCCGGAAAGATTTTTTCTATTATTAAGGGATTCGTTCACCGATAAAGTGTACTTCTACGGCCTTGGCTCCCGGCTTGCGCGTTTCCCATTGCCAGAAGATGATATCAATATTTTTGTAATCATCTGACCAATAAATTCTCGGCAAATCATCTGCTACATTGGCTATATCTGTTCCTGTTCGGTATTGAATGTCGCAGTATGCTCTCTGTGGATCCCAAACCCGATCATATATATAAGAGATATGATGGTCGTGAATCAATACATCAACAAGCTCGCAAACGTATTTAGTATAATAAACAGTCCTGTACTCACAGGATGTATCAGGAAAATCGAGCAGGTATAATCTGGAGTGCCATGACGGGTTTGCATCGATGCGAATGTCCTTTAATTTTTTGTCCGGGTCATTGCTGAGGTACCCCCGAAACTTTCCTCTGGCCGGACTTTGCTGAAAATCCACAAATTCAACAGATTTAACTACCGTATCGTATCCATCATCGTTCGTGCATAATGTAGATTTATGGTTATAAACGATGCAGGTAACTTCTGTTGTTGTATCGTACTTCCAATTTAAATAGCGAAAACTCTTCTCCCGGTATATTGATGAGTCATGTTCAATTTTCCACCAAACACTGTCGCATGTTTTGTCCTCCACCTCTAAATAAAGATCCCAGGGATAATAGCATTTTGTCACGTTGTACCATTTGTCCTTAATTTTTGCCTTAAAATTAAAGTGGGCGGAGGCTTCGTTAACCCCTTCACAGGGATCGTCTTTTTTGCAGGAATGCAGGTTCACAGATACTATACAAATAAAAAATACAAGATAGATTTTGCTACTCATGGAATACTAAGTTAAGCAGCGTATTTCACAAAAAAAATCCCGACAACCTAAGCTGCCGGGATAAATTTCTTTCGAAGACGAAGAACTAAACTCTTCTTTCCTTGATACGGGCCGCTTTTCCGGTCAGCTTGCGCAGGTAGAACAAACGGGATCTTCTTACTTTTCCTCTTTTGTTCACTTCAATAGTTTCGATGAAAGGGCTCAGGGTAGGGAAAATACGCTCTACGCCTACTCCATTCGATACTTTACGAACGGTGAAGGTTTGGCTCATTCCTGCATTTCTGCGTTGGATCACAACGCCCTGGAACTGCTGGATACGCTCCTTTGCACCCTCCTTGATCCGGTAGTGTACGGTTACGGTATCACCGGCATTAAACTCCGGAGTATTTGTGTTTGTAGCAAATTCAGCTTCAACTAATTTTATCAAATCCATCACTCGATTTCTTAAAAGGACTGCAAAGATAGTACGGAGAAATCAGATTTAAAAATGATTTTCAGAAAATCAATCTCCAATTGGTTCGGGATTTACTTTGTCAGGAACCAAAAACAAATTCGGGTATTCATCCTGAAGTTCCACAAACCAATAATGGGCCTCTATTTTACCCGAATAATCACCGACCCGCAACTTAAAATTCGGGGAATCGTATTTTAAATAAATGGGAATATCCGGGTATTTGAGCTCGAAATTTTCCTTTTCCATCATGGCTTCCCGGTGGTTGGTGCTCATGAGGATCTGAATGCGGTATCCCTGGCTTGTTGAATCCAAATTATGGTAGACCAGGCGGGTTTCCAAAATCCGGTCTATACGTGGATCGGCTATAACGGTAACTTTTCCGGGCAGGGTATCCTGACTTTGTGCAAAAAGGTCGCTTCCGAAAAGCAGCAAAATAAATCCGACTAATCCCTGTTTCATGTTCATACTATAACGCTGTTGAAGCACCGATACGTGAAGCTCCTGCAGCAATAAACTCCTCAGCCTGTTCTCGTGTTCGGATTCCTCCAGAGGCCTTGATCTTTACTTTGGCAGGTAAATATTCCTTTAATTTTTTAACCTTATCCAGTTCTGCGCCAATTTCAAAATAACCGGTTGATGTTTTAATAAAATTGGCATCAGAAGCTACGCAAATATCAGCCAGTTTTAACATTTCCTTTTCATTCAGGGCGCCGGTTTCCAAAATGACCTTGACCAGCTTGTTTTGCAAATGGCATGCTGTTATCACACTTTGGATATCATTTTTCAGCACCGCCATGTCTTTCGAGAAAAAAGCGGATAAATTAATAACCACATCCAATTCCTCCGCCCCTTCCATGATCGCCTTTTTTACTTCTTCTACCTTGGCGCTCACAGAACTATAGCCCATTGGAAAGCCAATAACGGTTATGAGCTTTTGCCTGTATCCGTTTTCTTTGATATGACGGGCTGCCTGTTTAACAAAGTAGGGCGACAAACAAACTCCGAAATACTGCTTTTCCGCAGCCATATCTATCAGACTTTTTACCTCCTCCCAACGTGCATTCTGGCGCAGGAGGGTGTATTCGATATGGCTTTCGAAGCTTGCCATCAGGATTCTTTACCGTGGCAATTTTTGAATTTTTTTCCGCTTCCACAAGGGCAAGCGTCGTTTCTTCCTACTTTTAGCTCTGCTCGTATCGGGTTTTGTGGAATTCGCTGCTGTACAGGTTCTCCGCCAGGATGGGTGGGTGCACCCAATCGTTCGTCCCTGCTCATCTGCAGTTTGCTCATGTCTTCTTTAGGCCGGGTAGCCTGTGCTTCACGAACTTCCTGACCGCCTTCGTTGGTGAGGATATGGCCTTTCAGCATCATGCTCACCGTGTCGCGATTCAGGCGATCTACCAAATTTTCGAACAATTTGAAAGATTCAAGTTTATAGATCAGTAATGGGTCTTTCTGCTCATAAACAGCTTGTTGTACGGAACGTTTTAAGTCGTCCATTTCACGAAGATGTTCTTTCCACTCATCATCGATAACCGCCAGGGTTACTGATTTCTGGAAAGCATGGATAAGTTCACGGCCATTGGTTTCGATCACTTTTTTCAGATCGGCAACCACCTGGAAGCCACGTTTTCCATCCGTAAACGGAACGGAAACATTTTTAACCTGGTCTCCTCTTGACTGATTGATCTCCCGGAAAACAGGCAGGGCCTGGTTGGCTATGATCTGGTTACGGCGGGCATATTCTTCCGAAAGTTCATGGAACAGTTCTTCAGCAAAAGCCTGGGTTTTCATGGCTAAAAATGCCTCTTCCGTAATTTTAAGGTCAAAGGCCAGTAAGCGCAGGAGTTCGATCTGTAAGCCTTCATAATCACCTACTGTATGGTATTCAGAAGCCAGGGTATGGCAGAGGCCATAAACCATGTTATTGATATCGAGGGAAAGTTTATCCCCGAACAGGGCGTTCCTGCGTTTGGAATAAATGACCTCACGCTGGCTGTTCATCACATCATCGTATTCCAGCAAACGTTTCCGGATACCGAAGTTGTTCTGTTCTACTTTCTTCTGGGCGTTTTCGATGGATTTGGAGATCATTCCATGTTGGATCACCTCTCCTTCCTTATGTCCGAAACGGTCCATCACCTTGGAAATACGTTCTGAACCAAAAAGGCGCATGAGGTTATCTTCCAGGGAAACAAAAAACTGTGAACTTCCCGGGTCACCCTGACGACCGGCACGACCCCGTAACTGGCGGTCGACACGGCGTGAATCATGCCTTTCTGTTCCCACAATGGCCAAACCTCCTACTTCTTTTACTCCGGGCCCAAGCTTGATGTCGGTACCCCTACCGGCCATGTTCGTGGCGATGGTAACGGCGCCCGATTTACCAGCTTCGGCCACAATTTCTGCCTCCCGTTGGTTTTGTTTGGCGTTCAGCACATTATGCTTCAGCTTACGCATGGTCAGCATACGCGAAAGCAGTTCGGAGATCTCTACGGAGGTGGTACCCACCAGTACAGGCCTTCCGGCTTCACTCAGCTTAACAATTTCATCGATAACCGCATTAAACTTCTCGCGGTTGGTTTTGTATACGAGGTCGTTTTCGTCTTTCCTGACTATAGGACGGTGGGTTGGGATCACCACCACGTCCAGTTTATAGATCTCCCAGAATTCTCCTGCTTCTGTTTCCGCTGTACCGGTCATACCGGCAAGTTTGTGGTACATCCGGAAATAATTCTGGAGGGTTACTGTTGCAAAAGTTTGGGTAGCGGCTTCTACTTTAACGTTTTCTTTCGCTTCGATCGCCTGGTGCAAGCCGTCTGAATAACGACGCCCGTCAAGCACCCGACCGGTTTGCTCATCTACGATCTTAATTTTTCCATCAGCGATGATATAGTCCACATCGTTTTCGAACAAACAATAGGCTTTGAGCAATTGGTTGATGGAGTGGATGCGTTCTGATTTTTCGCTGAAATCCTGGATCAGGGTTTCTTTACGTTTGCGTTTCGCTTCCTCATCCAGTTCTGATTTTTCGATCTCGGCGATCTCACTTCCAAAATCCGGTAATACGAAGAAGCTTGTATCCTCTCCCGACTGGGTGATCAATTCTATCCCCTTTTCGGTAAGTTCTATGCTGTTATTTTTTTCATCGATCACAAAAAACAGCTCGGCATCTACCTTCGGCATTTCCTTCT
>JAKFCJ010000100.1:0-9494 GCA_036676705.1 Bacteroidota bacterium | reverse complement strand
TTCAACCAAAAAGCTTCGCTTAAACTACAACTTCCGGATCCCCATGCTCCACAGCATAAAGGACCAACGGTCCGCCTGTTCATCAAGGATCTTGGCTGTGGGTTTACCGGCTCCGTGGCCTGCGTTTACATCAATACGAATAAGGATGGGCGTGGGTCCGGCCTGGCCTTCCTGGAGGGTGGCGGCGAACTTAAAGCTATGTGCAGGAACTACCCGGTCATCGTGGTCGCCGGTGGTGATCATCGTGGCAGGATAAGCGGTTCCCGCCTTTACGTTGTGAACGGGGGAATAGGCTTTCAGATAGCGGTACATGTCTTCTGATTCCTGGGCGGTACCATAATCGGTAGCCCAACCCTCTCCTGCCGTAAATGCATTGTAACGCAACATATCCAAAACACCTACTGCAGGTAAAGCTACCCGCATCAGGTCAGGACGTTGGGTCATGACGGCCCCGACAAGGAGTCCGCCGTTCGATCCGCCTGAAATGGCCAGGTAATCGCTGCTGCAGTATTTTTCTTTGATCAGGTATTCAGCGGCGGCGATAAAATCATCAAAAACATTTTGCTTTTTCATTTTGGTACCCGCCATATGCCATTCTTCTCCATATTCCCCTCCTCCACGCAGGTTCGGAACGGCATACACGCCTCCGTTTTCGAGCAAGACCAGTACAGCTGTTGAAAAATTGGGTTGCAGGCTGATATTAAACCCGCCATATCCATACAATAAGGTTGGATTTTTACCATTTAATTCCAGACCCTTTTTATGGGTGATCATCATCGGGATCTTCGTCCCGTCTTTGGAAGTATAAAACACCTGTTTGGATTCATACAGCGTCGGGTCAAAATCGATCTCCGGTTTCTTATAGACCTCAGAAACACCTGTGGCCGGATCGTAGGAAAAAACGGTGCTGGGATAGATATAGCTTGTAAACGTATAGTACAGCATTTTGTCGTCCGGATTACCGCCAAATCCGCCCGCACTGCCCTGCCCGGGCAGTGTTACTTCACGTAGTTTTTCGCCAGCGAAAGAATATTGAACCACCTGGCTTAACACATCTTTCTGGTATTTTGCAAAAAAATAGCCTGATCCCTGGCTCACGCTGAGTACATTTTCGCTAACGGGAATAATGTCTTTCCAGTTTTCAGGTGCCGGATCAGCCAGGTCAACCTCTACAAGCCGGCGGTTTGGCGCATTCAGCGTCGTTAAAAAATAGAATTTACCTTTATCGGCGAATACCAGGTCATGGTCGTTGTTAAAATTCTCAATGATCGGCCTGGCTTCATACCCCGGTTTGCTCAGGTCGACGATATACACCTGGTTGCCGGTGGTGGCCATTGCGGCCTGGATGATCAGGTACTTTCCGTCTTCAGAAACAGAAGCGCCAACGTATCTCCGAGGATTTGCGTCATCCCCAAAAACCAGAACATCTTCCTTGTTAGAAGTACCCAGTTTATGGAAATACAACTTATGGTTCTCAGTTTTTGCCGACTGTTTGCTACCACCCTGGTCTTTATAGGTGGAATAGAAAAACCCTTCGTTGCCCTTCCACTCTGTGCCGCTGAACTTCACGTCCATAATTTTATCGGAAAGCAGGGTTTTGCTTTTTACATCCATCACATAAATTTCCTGCCAGTCGGCTCCTCCCCGACTAATACTGTAGGCCATCAGGGATCCGTCTTTGGTGAACTGAAGTCCGGATAAGGAAACCGTGCCATCCGTGCTTAAGGCATTCGGATCAAAAAACACCTCATCCACTCCCCCTTCGTTGATCTTATACATCACCGACTGGTTTTGGAGTCCGTCGTTTTTAAAGTAATACGTGTTCGGACCTTCTTTAAAAGGAGCGCCTACTTTTTCATAATCATACAATACCTCAAGCCGTTTTCTCAGGCTGTCGCGATATGGTATTTGTTTCATGTAGTTAAATGTAAATTCATTCTGCCGGGTTACCCAATCTGCAGTTTCCGGGCTGCGGTCGTCTTCCAGCCAACGATAAGGATCTGCAACACTGTCATTAAAATAAACATCGACCTGATCTCCTTTTTGGGTAAGAGGGTATTGCAGTTTTTCCATTTTTTTGTCTTCTCCTCCGCAAGCGGGCAAAAGCAGCGCCAAGGCGGATACAAAGAATAAACGTGTCAAAGCTTCCTGATTTTTCATAAACGCGGTTTGTGCTGCCAAATTTGCATAAATGGATCGGATTCCCAATTTATCTGGCTCAAATGTTATTTTTGTCCGACAAACGCACCCATGATCTTCAAGAAATTCCTTTCTTACCTCTTATTTTGGAAAAAACAGCCTGATCCAACAGGAGAAGAACAAAGCAGTTACCTCAAAATGATGCACGGGATCAACAAAATATCCATCCTGCTCTTTATTTTCTGCATTTGTGTCATTATTTACCGCGTTCTTTTTCGATAACGGCATTTGGAATGTGCTTTGCTGAGTGATTAGCACAGTTAATCTCTTATGACAACAATGACGCTTTATATCATCGGCCTTGTTCTGATGGTGGTGAGCCTGATCGTTCAGGCCCGTTTTCGTTCCAAATCAAAAAAATATGCCCAAAGTGCCCTGCGCAATGGCATGAGCGGCGCTGAGATCGCCCGGCAAATGCTGAGCGACAATGGTATTTATGATGTCCAGGTTTTGCACAATCCCGGACAACTAACCGACCATTATAACCCAACAGATAAAACCGTTAACCTGAGTGATGAGGTTTTCCATGGCCGTTCCACGCTGGCTGCCGCGGTGGCTGCCCACGAGTGCGGACATGCCGTGCAACATGCCGAAGCCTATAACTGGCTGGAATTCCGTTCTACCATGGTTGGACCGGTAAGTGTTTCTTCGCGTTACCTCATTTTTTTATTGATCGGTGGTGTTTTACTGGGTGGTGCTTTGGGACAAACCCTGCTATTGATCGGGATCGGATTATTTACCCTGACCACCTTGTTTGCCTTTGTGACCCTGCCGGTTGAGTTCGATGCCAGCCGTCGTGCCATGGCCTGGTTAAACACCAAAGGCCTGGTAGTCGGACAGGAAGAAACGGAAAGCCGGGATGCCTTAAACTGGGCTGCCATGACCTATGTGGTCGCTGCTTTATCCTCCCTGGCAACCCTGCTTTATTATATTTCACTGTTCATGGGCCGGTCTGACGACTAGTTTTGTTTGCATCGACAGGCTTTTGTATTTTACCTTGGCAGGAATGAAACGCGTATTTTTTAATTTCTGTTTAATGGGTATAACGCTTTCTTTGGGCGCTCAGGACCTGGTAACCCTAAGCCTCAATGAAGGAGGAAAGGACCGTTATTTTGAGACGTCCAAACTTATCGCGCCCATCTTTAAACTTACGAATGATTCAATTGAAAGCTACCAGGGCTTTGGTATAAGCGACGATAAACCGCTGGAGCGCTTCAAGGTGGTGCTTCCCGAATTCGGGCAAATATTGGATACCGGGTATACTTTCCTGTATTCAGAGGTAACGGATAACAGCATAAATGGCTATACAGCCGTTTTGGTTGCCAATTATGGAAGACGGCATTTTCCCGCGGTGATCTATGTCGACCACAACAACAATTTCAACTTTACGGACGACGGCGAACCCGACACTTTTCATATGAGTCTGGAGTATCTGGATGTAGACCTCAGGCACCCGCAAATTCCGACCAGAAAAGTCACCTTCAGGCTGAGTCGTTTTGATTTTATGAAGGATTTCTCCTTTAAACGGATGGCTGATGAACTGATCAAGGAGAATTGCGGCACCAAACACTATGTCGGAACGGTTTTTAGTTTCCGGGAGCAACGTTTTAATATTCGTTATGCCGATTGTGTAGTGGGTGCGGATTCTTTCCAGGTAGCGCTCCAGGACATAAACTACAACGGACTGTATAATGAACCCGGCATAGACAGGATCCTGTTAAATGCCTATGGAACGGAGATCCAGAGTACGGATTATGCCTTTCCGATCGGCGTTATTGAGGGCAGCACCTATTTTGAACGGGGTTTTAAGAGTTACCGTATCCTGCATCTCGACGAATATGGCGGGAGTTTGCAGTTCAGGTACGATCCGAATACCCAGGCCAAGCGCCAATTACAGGAAGGAAAAAAAGTTCCGCGAATTAAGTTTATCGACTCCGACGGTAAACAACAAAAACTCCGCTGGTACCGTAAAAAACCTGTTTATATCTATTTCTGGAACAGCGATGCCGAGGGCTTTGAAGAAGATACGGCTGCTTTACGTATGATCCAGGAAAAATTTTGTCCCACGATCAAGATCATTGCGCTGAATTATGGAGATAATCCAAAAGCGCTGAACTCGTATGTTCGGGTAAACGGGGTACATTACCTGAGTGGTACTGCTACCAAGGCCATTATCAAAAAGTACCAGCTGGAGGGAGTCCCGTATGGCTACCTGTTGAAAAAAAGGTTACGCCTCCATAAAAAAGGCCTGCGCCCAAGTGAATTGTTGCAGATGTTGGAGAATGGAGAAATACAAAGCTGGTAAGGGCTGGATCCCTTGTCATTTAAGGGCATACACAAATATTTTACTCTTTTCTACGAATGATTCAAACCTTTGGCAACTGAATGCCGTTTAAGCGGTGTCTCCTAAATATGACATATGCCTTATTTGTGAGGGAAGAAATAGTTAACAATTGCTCAAAAACCTTTAAACTTGAACTTTGAAATGGAAATGAATTTTACGAATCGCAAGTACCTAAATATGAAGAGAACGATCTACCTCTTTGGATGCCTCCTGGGCGCTTCTTTAGCCTTCGGACAACAAACACACGACCATGAAAGATGTGGTTCAGATGGTTATTATCACCAACAAATGCATGAAGACCCGTCCATACGCGAACGCGCGGCACAATTTGAGGCGGAATACCAGCAGTATCTGGAGACGTACAGAGCCATGGAAAAAAAGGCTCCGGAAAAATTTATCATCCCGGTGGTATTTCACGTTTTTCATGCCGGTGGTATTGAAAACATCAGCTATGCCCAGATAAAAAACCAGATCGACACCATGAACCGCGCTTTTAACGGTCCTAAATTCGAAAAGGTTCGTGAAATTTTCTGGGGTGTATCCGCTGATTGTGAGATCGAGTTTCGCCTGGCTACTCTCGACCCGAATGGAAAATGTACCGATGGGGTTGTTCGTATTTATGCGCCCGAAACGGAAAATGCGACCGACTATATCAAACTAAAAAGTGCCTGGCCTACCGACCGTTATTTTAATGTTTGGGTAGTAAAAGATATCAACCGTGCCTTCCAAAGTTTAGGAACGGTATTGGGTTATGCCCAATTCCCCTGGTCTGGCGGGGCACAAACCGATGGTGTGGTGATCCGTCACGATAACGTTGGAAGTATCGGCACCGCTGCAAGTCCAAGCGTAGGTGTTCCACAATGGGGCAGCACGCTGGTGCACGAAGCCGGTCACTGGCTGGGACTGTACCACCCTTTCCAGGACAGTTGTTTTGGTGGCGACGGAGTGGATGACACCCCTCCCGTCATGGAACCAAATTTTGGATGTAATTATTCAACCAACAGCTGTACAAATGAAAATCCGGACTATCCGGACATGATCGAGAACTATATGGATTATGCCAATGGTTCCTGCATGGGTACTTTTACGATCGGACAAAAATTACGGATGCATACTACCTTAAAGAACTGGAGACCCAAATTATGGCTTCCTTCCAACCTGGTAGCCACCGGAACGGCTGATCCCTATAATCCGACGACCTGCGCTCCTAAAGCCTATTTCTATAGTACCTCTACCAGTGTTTGCCAATCAGGAACGGTTCCTTTCAGAAATGATTCTTACAACGCTTCCGGAGCAATGACCTACCAGTGGCTATTTGAAGGAGGAACACCTGACAACAGCACTTCTGCAAATCCAACCGTTACATATAACAATGCCGGATTATATAAAGTGACCCTTATCGCAACCAACTCTGCCGGAAGCGATACATTCACCAGGGAAGAATACGTTGAAGTATATTCGAATACAGCACAGTTTGGTGCCGGACTTACAGAAGGGTTTGAATTTGAAGCCTTCCCGATCAATAACTGGAAAGTATTTAGTACCAGCGCAACCAACTTTACCCGCGTTTCCATGGGTGAAGGAAGCATAGGTGGAGATTTTGCCTGCTATGTAAGAAACAATTCGGTTGAAGCCGGAGCACGTTTTTACCTCGAATCTCCAACGGTTAATTATGACGGAATTGCCATTCCAACCTTCTCTTTCTACTATGCCAATGCGCAAAGAAGAGTGGGAACCCAAACGCTTGGTGATGCCCTGATCATTGCAACGAGTACCGATTGTGGCAAAACCTGGACGCAACGTCATCAGATTTTAGCCAATGCCATCTCTACTACCGGGGCTGCTCCTTTTGTTCAGGTAGAATTTACTCCGAACGGTCCTGACCAATGGAGAAAAGTAGATGTTAATTTGTCTGCCGTTCCTGTGAGCCAGCGGAGCAATGTAATGGTACGTTTTGAGTTCCGTTCTAACGGAGGCCACAACTTCTATATCGACAATATCAACCTGGGCTTTAGCACAGGTGTGGAAGAACTTGCCAACGAATCGAATTTCACCGTTTATCCTAACCCGAGTGCCGGTGAAACCCAGATCCGGGTGAACATGCCCGAAGCCAAATCGGCTAAGATCGAGGTCCTGGATATGTTCGGAAGAGTGGTAAGCGTATTGAGCGACGGACCTGCCACGAGCGGAGAACAAAACTATACCTTCACTCCGGGAACAGACCTGAGCAGCGGAATGTATATCGTACGCTTAACCGTTGACGGACAAAGCTTCACCAGAAAACTTATGTTGATCCAGGGAAATTAATTCCCTTAAACCTATACAGAAAAGCCGCTTCCATTTGGGGGCGGCTTTTTTATTGATAATGGGGGATGGAATAAAGGACTGAAAAGGAAATAACTGAAAAACGAAGCGTGGAGGTACTTTCTGAAAAGACTTCGGAACTCACTGCCCCACCATGAACTTCCCTCGAGCTAACCTGGTGTTGGGTGAAGTTCAGGTCATAATTGAAGGCAACGCTCCAGCCGGGATTTTTATCGATACGCAAAGTCAAACCTGTCTGATACCATAAACCGGTACCGGAATAGGTGATGTACTGCTCATAGGAAGGGCTGTTCTGGGCTTCATAGAATTTGGTAAAGGCATTCGTATAACCAGGGCCCAACAAAAACCTTCCTTCGAGGTCAATATTAATAAAGGGTTTGGATAGATAGACACCTACCAAAGCCTGGTCGGTAACCCAGTCCTGCATGGTTTGTCCAACGATATACCCTTTACGCGAAAAGGGTTCGGGATGGTAATTCAGAAAACGATGTTGTTGCAGGGACAGCATCAGTCCGATATTACGGTGGGGCAACCAGGCGGCTTCCAGTCCGTAGCTGATAAACGCACTCACCTGAGGACTGGTCAAGGCTTCGCTATTATACCCCTTGCCGGGTATGTTCGTCCCAAAGCGCATGGCCACAAAGCTGGAATGGTCTTCAATTTTTTCTTCTTCAGCATCGGGTATATCCTGCGCGTCCAGATAAAAAGGGAAGCAACAGAGGCCGATTTTAAGAAATCTGAAGAATCGTTTTCGCATAATTTTCCCAGCTCATCATCGAAGCCGTTTGAGCCACGTTCTCCGAAGGTATAGGATTTTCAAGAAATCGCCTCATTGCAGCCGTCATGTCTTTAATATCCCTGTCGTTTGCCAGGTAGCCGTTAAATCCGTCGTGAATGGTTTCAGGAAAATGCCCCACCCGGGTCGCCAGGACCGGAAGTTTAAAATTGTAGGAAAGGCTTTCCACGCCTGAAGGTGTGGCAGTGAGGTAAAACAAAACGATACAGTCAGCCACCTGAAAATACCGATGTACCTCTTCATTCGGAATAAACTGATTAAAAACCTTAATATCAGGAATTTCGCGCTCTTCCAGAGCCTGGAAAGCATTGTAATCCTGCTCGTTATCGGCATTTTTTAAGACCATACTTTTGGCCAGTTGAAAAAGTCTGCTTTTGAGCCGGGTGCTCCATTTCTTTTTATCCAGAGTATTCCAGAAGGATTCCCCAACGACCAGAAAAGAAACGTCATCCCGCTCCTTCCGCAACGCTTCAAAGGCTTCAATAGCCTGGTGTAATCCTTTGTATTTGCGGATAAAGCCAAAATACAGGAAAACATGTTTTTTCAACCCCATTTTTGCCTTCTCCGCCTCCCGGTCGAAATTCGGGTCGGGTCTAAACATGTCGTAGATGGGATGATAGAGTTTGATAACCGTTTGCCTGGTCTTGCTTCTGTCACCTTTTTCCGTAACGTGGTAGTCGCTGTCCGGGAAGGTTTTTTTGAGTTCATCCACGGTTTTGTAGGCGTGGGTGATAAAGGTATCCGGAGTTTTTAGTCCGTAACGTGAAAAAATACGGTCGATCGAGCTGCTTTCTTTTTGTATGACCAGGTGGACATCAAATACCACTTCAATACCTGAGTTCCTAAGGCAACGGGCGATCCATCCCATGGGTAAACCCTGCAATGCAATAGCCCATTGGAACACGGCCATCTCCGGTTTTAACTTTTTAATGAGCCGGGCCGTTTTTGCCCAGGTAATGGGGTTATTAAAATTGGTCAGGTAATGGACCTTGATCCCTGTTCCTTCAATCAGGCTGTTTTTGCTGCTCCGGTCAATAAAATCACGGGGAATGATGGCCGGATATTGCTGGGTCCAGGAGACGATATGTACCTCAATGCCCTGGGCATCCATCGCCCTGGCCAGGGAAGTATTGTAGTTCGAGATCCCTCCTTTGAATTGGGGTCCCGGACCGAATAAAACGACCCTCCTTTTATTGTCCATCCGCCACCCTTTTCAATGAGGCTTCATATACCCTACGCATCCCCTCTTCCAGGGATATTTTGGGTTTCCAGTTAAAACGTTTGCTCACATAATCCATATTGGCATAGCGGGAATGAACCCCTACCGGCTTGTCGAGCAGCGGTTTAATTTCCGGTTTATATCCTGCAAAGCGGGTAAACAATTCAATGATCTCAAGAAATGAAGTGAGGCGGCCTGAACCGATATTGATGGCTGTTCCGTCGCTGATATGGTCCATGGCCATGAGGATGCAGTCGATGCAGTCATCAATATGCACAAAATCGCGCCCCTGCTTGCCGCTTCCCCATACTTCGAATGGATCCTCCTTTTTGGCCGCACGGGCAGCAATGGCAGGAATAGGGTAAGTCAGGTCCTGGTCTTCTCCATAACCGGAGAAAGGCCGTATGCAGGCAACGGAGATCCCGTAATATTGAGCGGCGATCTGGGCGAGGTATTCCCCGGTGAGTTTCGACCAGCCGTAAGTCATGTCGGGTTGCCCCAGGTTGGCGTCGAAACGGATCTCGTCTTCGGAAAGGGCGATGGCATAATTGGTACTTTGTTTATCGATGGGGTAAGCGGCCGAAGAGCTTGGATAAAGCACCCGTTCCGGT
>JAKFCJ010000099.1:0-11068 GCA_036676705.1 Bacteroidota bacterium | reverse complement strand
CACCACCCCCGACATCGACGCTCTCACCGAGTATCTCTTCACGCTCAAGCACCATCCCAACCCCAAAACGAAATTCCCGAAATACCTGCTGATAGCCCTGCCAAAACGGAATGGCGGAAAGGAGGACTTGAATGAAACACTTTCGCGGAGTTTTTGATGTGGAAAATGTTAACGCCCTGATTTCGGAAGCTATTTGGATGAAGCACAACCCTTTGGCCCATGCCGGGCTGGGTAAAGGGAAAAAACTGGGGATGATCTTCATGAACCCAAGTCTTCGTACGCGCCTGAGTACAGAAATGGCTGCCCGTGACCTGGGTATGGATGTTCAGGTCCTTAATATGGGCGATGCCTGGACTCCTGACTTTGAAGAGGGGTCGGTAATGGACGGCCAAGAGGTCGAACATATCAAAGAAGCAGCGGGGGTTCTGGGAAGGTATTTCGATATGCTTGCCATTCGCGCATTTCCCGGCTTGCTCGATCGGGAAGCCGATGATGCAGAAGGAGTGCTTCGGGCCTTTGAACAGTATGGGAAAAAACCGATCCTCAGCCTGGAAAGTGCTACCCGCCATCCCTTGCAAAGTTTGGCGGATATGATCACGCTGGAGGAACAAAAAAAGAAAAAGTCCCCGAAAGTGGTACTTACCTGGGCCCCTCATGTAAAAAGCCTGCCTCAGGCCGTACCCCTTTCTTTTGCAGAGTGGACCCTGGCGGCAGGATACGACCTGCATATTGCCCATCCTGCAGGACTTGGTCTGGATCCCCGGTTTACGCATGGTGCGCATATCACGAACGACCAGAATGAAGCCCTCGCGGGTGCTGACTTCATCTATGTAAAAAACTGGTCGAAAAGAGAGCCATACGGTGTTCCTTATGAGGATGGAGCGTCATGGATGCTGAATGAGAAACGTCTGGACATTGCACCCAATGCCCGGATCATGCATTGTCTCCCCGTACGTCGAAATGTGGAACTCAGCGACGATCTGCTGGATTCTCCACGCTCGCTGGTGCTCGAACAGGCGGAAAACCGTTTATGGGCTGCCCGTGTTGTATTAAAAAATATGTTAACAGATATCCTGATCAATGAAAAAGCCGCTATACCTTATTAAACTTGGAGGAAAGTTACTCGACGACAATGAAGCCATTCAACGTCTTCTCGAAACCGCAGTTGCGTCGGGAAAGGATTTCCTTCTTGTGCATGGAGGAGGAAGCCAGGCCAGCCGCTTGGCAGAAAAATTGGGAGTGCCTCAAAAGATGGTTGAAGGGCGACGGATAACCGACCCTGCCACGCTGGATATCGCTTTGATGTGTTATGCCGGGCTGCTTAATAAAAAAGTAGTGGCAAGGCTACAGGCGCTTGGGAAAAATTCCCTTGGAATGAGCGGTGCTGATGCGAACACGGTTCCGGCCATGTTGCGGAATAAGGATGGACAGGATTATGGCCTGGTTGGAGACCCCCTTCCTGGGCGGGTGAATTCTTCCTTTTTAAAGGGCCTTATAGAGCTGGGCATTACTCCGGTTTTTTGCGCATTGACCCATGACGAAAAGGGACAGATGCTCAATACCAATGCTGATACCATGGCGCAAACCTTGGCTATCGCCATGTCGGATCATTATGCGATAGACCTGGTCTATTTGTTCGAAAAGGCAGGAGTCCTGAAGGATATCGATGATCCGGGCAGTTTGATCACGCGTCTCACCTGCGCGGAGATTCCCTTGCTCCAGGCTGAAAACATTATTCATGATGGTATGATCCCCAAGCTTCAAAATGCGCGTAAAGCCATTTATTCCGGAGTAAAACGGGTAGTAATTGGAAATGCTTCCCGCCTTCGGGAAATTTTGGCCGGCGATGAGGAGGTCGCAACCTGTGTATATCCCTGAAGTGTATCTTAAAGACTCCCTGGCTTTGTTGGAGGATATGCTGAAAATTCCAGCTTTTTCAGGGGAGGAGAGCGCCAAAGCGGATCTCCTGGAACAAAAACTTGGCGAGTGGGGCTACGTTCCTGAACGGCATGGAAATAATATATGGATGACCGGGGAATGGATCCCAAACGCTCCGGTAGTATGGTTGCATTCCCATATCGATACCGTACAACCTGCCCGGGGCTGGACGGTCGATCCTTTTGGAGGGAAGTTCAGTAAAGGAGTATTGGTGGCATTAGGCAGCAATGACGCAGGAGCCTCGGTTGTTGCACAATTGGCCGCTTATCGCTGTTTGATGGAAAAATGCGACAGGGCTGTCAACCTGATATGGATAGCCGGAGCGGAAGAAGAAAATTCAGGACCGGGCGGAGTCGTTTCTCTTCTCGATCGCTTACCTGCGGCTGATCTGGTGGTGGTGGGAGAACCAACCTCTAACAAAGCGGCTGTGGCAGAAAAAGGATTATTGGTCATTGATGCCCGGGTACAGGGAAAATCCGGTCATGCAGCCAGGGGAGAAGGGATCAATGCCTTGTACCTGGCCATCGATGACCTTATCTGGTTTCGTGACTTTAGGTTTCCCGGGGTTTCTGAGTTTTTAGGGCCTGTGAACATGAACGCCACGGTATGTTCGGCCGGCAACCAACACAATTCGGTACCCGAACTATGCGCTTATACCGTGGATATCCGATTGAATGACGTTTACAGCCATGAGGAGATCCTTGAAATTATTTCAGCGAATGTGCGTGGAAAAATTCAGGCAAGAAGCACCCGGCTAAAACCCTCGGCCACCCCGAAAGGACATCCGGTTTGGCGGGCTATCCGGGCCCTCGATCTGATGCCCTATGGCTCACCAACACTATCGGACCAGGCTTTAATACCTTATCCGTCTTTGAAAATTGGCCCGGGCGACTCAGCGCGTTCCCATACTGCCAATGAATTTATCCATGCACAAGAAATTAAAGAAGGGATACAGGTATATGTGGAACTTCTCCTTAAAACATATGAAAATGAGTAAATTGTGGGAAAAAAATACAAATTCGGCTGATATATCCGTGGCCGAGCGCATCGAACAATTCACGGCCGGGGAAGACCGTAAGTGGGACATCAAACTGGCCTATTGGGATATTCTCGGGAGCATGGCACATGTTGAAATGTTAGCTAAACAGGGCATTTTAAAGGATGAGGATGCCGAAGTATTGCTGCCTGCACTGCAGCGTTTGCTTCAACAGGCAGAGACGGGTGAACTTCAAATGGAAGCGGGTGTGGAAGATATCCATTCGTTGATCGAACTGCTCCTCACAAGAGAACTGGGCGATGTTGGAAAAAAAATTCACGCGGGCCGTTCAAGGAATGACCAGGTTCTGGTAGACCTTAAGCTCTTCATACGCAAGGAATTATGGGAATTGGAAAAGGAGGTACAAACGTTTGCTGCTATCCTCCTGGAAAAAAGCGAGCTTTATAAAGGGATTTTGCTTCCCGGATATACCCATTACCAGGTCGCCATGCCGTCTTCATTTGGGTTGTGGTTCGCTTCCTGGGCGGAGTGCCTCGCCGAGGATCTATGGACCCTTCACGCATCCATGAAACTGGTGAATAAAAATCCACTTGGTTCGGCAGCCGGCTATGGGTCTTCCTTTCCTATCGACAGGGAATTTACCACGAAAAAACTCGGGTTTGCAGATTTGCATTGGAATGTGGTCAATGCTCAAATGAGCAGGGGAAGGACCGAAAAAGCAGTGGCGAATTCCCTTGCAGCGCTGGCCTTTACCCTGGGCAAAATGAGTAATGATATGGTACTCTACCTCTCCCAGAATTTTGGTTTTCTTGGGTTTCCGGATGCCTATACTACCGGCTCTAGCATCATGCCACACAAAAAGAACCCTGACGTATTTGAATTGATCCGGGCACGTTGCAACCGCATACAGGCCTTGCCGAATGAACTTGCTCTTTTACAGACTAATCTGGGATCAGGCTACCACCGCGACTGGCAACTGATGAAGGAACATCTTTTTCCTGCGCTTGAAGAATTACGTTCCTGTTTTCGTATGGCGTCATGGATGATGGGAGTGGTTGAGGTGAATCCCGGCATCCTTAATGACAGGAAATACCGGTATCTTTTTACTGTCGAAGCGGTGAATGAAAAAGTACTTTCCGGTACTCCATTTCGCGATGCGTACAGGGAAATTGGCGCCAGTGTAGGAGCAGGAAATTTTGAATGGACAAAACCTCTGCAGCATACGCACCAGGGAAGTATCGGACGGTTGAATAACGAAGAAATAAGCCGGCAACTGGATGAGGTCTCGGCTGCAATTCTGCTTTCCGGAGAAGGAAAGCCCGGCTAAGTCGGGCTTTTATTATGGATGTTTTTGTCAGGTTTCAGTCAAATTTTTGGAAGTACCCTGCACACAAAGCGAATTTTAGTATTTTCCCCGAATGAAACGGAACCTATCCCTGTTCCTGCTCTTGCTTATTACCCTATTAAGCCAGGCGCAGGTCATTACACAAACGATTCGTGGTAAAGTAGTAGATGAAGAGTCTAAATACCCTTTAATGGGGGTCACAGTCAGGTTATTAAGCGACACTTCGGGAAGTACAGGTGCCATCACGGATATAGATGGGTTCTTTCGTTTGGATAAGATCCCGGTTGGCCGCCACCAATTGGAGTTTCGTTACCTGGGCTATGAGCCTAAAATCTTAAGCAACATAGAGTTGGGTTCGGCCCGGGAGGTGGTTTTGCAGGTGGAGATGAGCGAGTCGGTGGCAGTTGGGGAAGAGGTGGTTGTAAAAGCCAAAACCGGAAACGGTGAACCCAATAATGAAATGGCCATGATCTCGGCGCGCTCCTTTACAGTGGATGAAACCGATCGCTATGCTGGAAGCAGGGGAGACCCGAGCCGTATGGTTTCCAATTATGCAGGGGTACAGGGTGCCAACGATTCGCGTAATGATATTGTGGTTAGGGGAAATTCACCGGCCGGGGTTTTATGGCGGGTTGAAGGCATCGATATCCCCAATCCCAATCATTTTGCTATTCCCGGTACTTCGGGTGGACCGGTAAATATCATCAACAATAAAATGCTGGCCAATTCTGATTTCTACTCGGGTGCCTTTCCTGCCGAGTTTGGAAATGCCACGGCCGGGGTTTTTGACCTGAAATTCAGGAACGGGAACAACCAGAAATATGAATCCAGCTTTCAGTTCGGATTTATGGGTACCGAACTGTTTACCGAAGGTCCCATCAATAAAAAGAAAGGTTCCTCCTTTTTGGTCGGTTACCGCTATTCCAGCCTGGCACTTTTTGACAAGCTGAATATCAATATCGGAACCAATGCGGTTCCCAAATACCAGGATTTTGGCTTTAAGGTGAGCTTCCCGATGAAGAATAATTCCAGCATCAGTTTTTGGGGCGTTGGAGGGTATAGCAGCATTGATATATTGATCAGTGAGCAGTCACCCGAAGAGCATAATCTGTATGGAGAAAACGACAGGGATCAGTATTTCACCTCGTGGATGGGTGTTTTTGGAAGCACTTACATGAAAAGTTTCAACACCTCGACCTACCTCAAAGTCACTACAGCGATCAGCTCGCAAAGTGTGAGTGCTACCCATGAATACCTGTTTTATTCACCAGCCAGGGACACGCTGTATTATAAAGATCCTTTGCTTCAATACAGTTTCCGCCTGAGCACCTGGAATACCCATGCTTCGGTCAATCATAAGATCAATGCCAACCTGACCTTAAAAACCGGTTTGATCGCCGATGTACAACAAAATATTTTCCGGGATTCAGCCCGAAGAGTCATCCAATCGAATGGAGATTATTCACTGGGCCCCTGGATGGTAAGGTGGAACTCCGAGGACAAGGCCTTTTTGATCCGGCCTTATGCACAACTGAGATGGAAGCTGGGAACCCGCTTAACGGTAAATGGCGGACTTTATACCCAGTACTACAGCCTGCCCAATAAGTTTTCTGGTATTGAACCCAGGGTCGGAGCGAAGTATGCACTCAGTTCTACAAGTAACATAAATCTGGGGATTGGCTTGCACAGCCAGATCCAGCCGGTTTATATGTATTATTTTATTCCGCCGGGAGAAACAGAGCCTAACAATCCGGATATGGATTTTACAAAAAGCTGGCATTTTGTGCTGGGTTATGACAGGGCGATCAGCAAAGGAACCCGCTTAAAGCTTGAAACGTATTATCAGTATCTGTATAATATTCCTGTTAGCGATACAGCAAGTTCGTTTTCCCTGATCAATGCCGGCAGTGGATTTACCCGCTTATTCCCCGGAACCTTGGTGAATAAAGGAATTGCCCGGAACTACGGACTGGAACTGACCCTGGAGCATTTTTTCTCAAAAAAGTTTTTCTTTATGCTCTCGGCCAGCCTTTTCGATGCCAAATACCAGGGCAGCGACGGCGTATGGCGCAATACCGACTTCAACGGAGCTTATGCCGTGAACTTCTTATTGACCAAAGAATGGAAAGCCGGAAAAAATTCGGCCATCCAGGTGGGAACGAAAATTACCACGGTGGGAGGCAGGTATTACAGTCCGGCCGACACCGCTGCCAGCAATGCCATTAGTGAAATGGTGGGCATTGATTCCTTAAAAAACACCCAGCAAACCAAACCCTATTTCCGGGCTGATCTGAGGGTGTCTTACAAATGGAACCGCCCGAAAGTAAGCCATGAGTTTGCCCTGGATATTATCAATATTCTGAATACGAAAAACGTTCTTGGCCTGACTTATGCACCTGGTCCCGACGGGCAAAATGTTCGCTTTGAGTACCAACTCGGGTTTTTGCCGCTTTTCTATTATAAACTGGAATTTTGATCAAACTGCTTGCTGCGTTCATACTGCTTTCTACGATCCATCACCGCGAAGTCGGTATGGCTTCTTATTATGCCGATAAATTCCATGGACGTAAAACTGCCAGCGGGGAATTGTACGACAAAACCCTTTACACCGCCGCCCACCGGACCCTTCCATTTGGCACGATAGTCTGGGTTAAGAATATTAAAACCGAGGATTCGGTCCAGGTCAGGATCAACGACCGCGGCCCGCATATTAAAGGAAGAATTATCGATGTTTCCCGGGTAGCCGCTGTAGATTTGAAGCTGATCAGGGCGGGACAGGCGAAGGTGGAAGTTTGGAGCGAGTGATTCTGCATCGGAACAAATCTATGGTCTATGGTCTATGGTCCATGGTCCATGGACCATAGCAGTAAGAACGTTGAACATATAAATGTCAGAAATAGAAATAAACCCCGGTTTTAAACACGCCTGGGACGTCATGCTCAAAACAAGGGAAACGGTCCTCATAACCGGCAAAGCGGGGACGGGAAAGTCGACCTTGTTGCGGCATTTTAATGCGGAATCGGGGAAGAAGTGTATCGTTTTAGCGCCTACGGGTATAGCGGCTATTAATGCCGGCGGACAAACCGTGCATTCCTTCTTCGGACTACCCCTGAGGCCGCTGATGCCAGGGGATAGTGAGATCCGGGCCTATGCGAAATACCATCCGAAGTACAAAATCATGCGGGATATGGAAGTGCTTATTATTGATGAGGTTTCCATGCTGCGTGCCGATATTATTGATGCCATCGATCATTCCCTGCGCATCAACCTGAATATGCCTTTTCCTTTTGGAGGCAAGCAGGTTATCTTTTTTGGTGACCTTTTTCAGTTGGAGCCGGTTATTCAAAATAGTGAAGTGGAGCGGCATCTGTTTGGGGAGGTATATAAAAGCCATTATTTTTTCCATGCCCGGGTTTTTGAACAGATCGAACTGCCCAATATTGAACTGACCCAGGTTTACCGCCAGCAGGATGAAACCTTTATTCATCTGCTCAACAGCATCCGGCTTGGAAACGCCGGGGAAGGGGAGTTGGACGAACTCAACAGCCGTTACCAGCCCGATTATGAACCTGATGCCGATGAGTTGGCTATAACCCTGTGCACCCGGAATAAGATGGCCGAGGATATCAACGAATACATGCTCGGAAAGATCGAGGGCAAGGCATTTGAATACAAAGGAATTGTGGAAGACGATTTTAACCTCCGCAACCTGCCCACTTCCCTGAATCTTGTTTTAAAGGTAGGCGCCCAGGTCGTTTTTATGAAAAATCACCCTAACGGAGCCTATGTAAATGGAACCCTTGGCAGGGTTACCCGCCTCGACCAGATGAATATTGAAGTGACCCTTGAAAACGGGGAGGAGATCATGCTCCAGAAAGAGATCTGGGAGAACAAAGTGTACAAGTTCGATAATATCAACCGCCGTATCCAAAGTGAGGTGATCGGAAAATTCACCCAATACCCCGTCAAACTCGCCTGGGCCATAACCATCCATAAAAGCCAGGGACTCACCTTCGACAAAGCCATCATCGACCTCGGTGGAGGAGCCTTCGCCCATGGACAGCTCTACGTTGCCCTGAGCCGCTGCCGCACACTTGGAGGTTTGTATCTCCGCCAGCTGATCCGTTATCCGGATATTATTGTGGATGAGCGGGTGGTTGATTTTGCGAGGAAGAATCTGCTTTTTTAGAGGGTAGTCAACGGTCAACGGACGACAGTCAACAGTTTTTGTCCCACTCTTCCGTTGACCGTCGACTGTTGACCGTTGACAATACCAATTTAGACTTAACCTAAATTTGACACTCCCCCGACCAAACTATTCCCCCATTCTTCCGAAATTAGCGTTATGAAAAACGCCCACCTCAAAACCGGCCACCGGGGAGAAGAGCAGGCCAGCCGTTTTATGGAACAGCAGGGCTACCTGGTCCTCCAGCGCAACTGGCGTTTTGGGCGGGCGGAGGTGGACCTGATCTGCGGGAAGGAAAAGGAATTGGTGTTTATCGAAGTCAAAACCCGGAACAACGACCGTTTCGGCGATCCCGAATTGTTCGTAGGTCCTGCCAAACAAAAAAAGATGAAAGAAGCGGCTATGGCTTTTATGAATGCGCTCAATGATGAATTCACCATCCGTTTCGATATCATCGCCATCATCCAAAACGGCGAAAACAGCGGACTGCTCCATCTTGAAAATGCGTTCCAGGTTAAGACGCCGAGGTGGCAGTAACTGACCATGGTTTCCCCGCTTGTGGTGACGCGATTGATCGGCATCTCTACTGCCTTTTTGAATTGCGGTAATACCCTTGAGCGAGGGAGCGAGGACCTTCGGTCAGAGCGGGGGAGCGAAAGATTAGGGTTAATTAGGTTTAGAACAGTACCTGGCAGCTATGACGATCTAAATCGACGACTACAAGCCCTCCGTCCCCATAGTCACCTTTTCGCTCCTTCGCTCCTTCGCTTCGGACGAAGTCCCGCTCCCCCGCTCCTCGTCTTCCCAAACTCCCTACCATTTCGTACATTTGCTCCATGCGCCACGTCTCATTTCAAGACCTCGGAACCATGCCCTACCAGGAGGCCTGGGACTACCAGGAAACCCTGTTCGGGAAAAACGTTGCGGTGAAGCTGGCCGCAAGGAAGGCAGAAGTGGAAGGAAATGCGGTTCCCCTTGCCGAAACCCGGGATTACCTGCTGTTTGTGGAGCATCCCCATGTTTATACCCTCGGCAAATCCGGACATCTCGACAACCTGCTTGCGGATGAGCAGGGTCTGCAAGATATCAATGCCACCTTTGTGGCCATAAACAGGGGCGGGGATATCACCTATCATGGTTATGGACAGCTTGTGGCTTATCCGATCTTCGACCTGGAGCATCACTTCACGGATATCCATAAATTTTTAAGGTACCTGGAAGAGGCGATCATCCTTACACTAAAAGATTTTGCCATTTCGGCAGGACGGATAGACGGATTGACAGGAGTTTGGCTGGATGGCGACGATCCTGTCAGGGCCCGGAAGATCTGCGCGCTCGGAATTCGCTGTTCGCGCTGGATCACCATGCACGGGCTTGCATTGAATGTAAATACCAACCTGAATTACTTCTCCCACATAGTGCCCTGTGGCATTGATGATAAGGCCGTAACCAGCATGCAGGCCGAGTTGGGGCATGAAGTATCGATGGATGAAGTAAAAGAGCGGGTGAAACACCATCTTTCCCAATTGTTTAGCATTGAGTTTGATAGATAGTCCGTACAAATAATTCTATATTAGTAAGATGAAAACAGTCTGGATCACTTTGGGTGCTATTGGCGCCATTGTATTGATTTTCTTTTTATGGGCCGGTGGTGTTTACGACAAAGCCGTGAGCCTGCAGGAAGAAACCAACAAAACCTGGTCTAATGTTCAGTCTGCCTACCAGCGCAGAGCCGACCTCGTTCCCCAACTTGTTGCTACGGTGCAGGCAAGCGCCGAGAATGAGGGCAAAATATTGACAGCGGTAACGGAAGCACGTGCAGGAATTGTTGGGGCAAAATCGCCTGAGGACATGGAACTGGCCGGCAAAAAGATCAATGCTGCGATCAACCTGGCCTTCGAAGCGTATCCTCAGATCCGGGCTACGGAAAATTTCGGCACTCTACAATCTCAATTGGAAGGAACGGAAAACCGGATCAACGTGGAGCGTAATAATTACAACACGGCAGTTGCAAATTATAACAAACATATTCGCGGATTTTTCAAAAGGCTGGCAATAAATGTTACGGCCGACGCTGATGAATTCCAATTGAAGAAAGGCTTTGAGGCCATAACAGAAGGTGCCGAAGTTGCTCCTGACGTGAAAAAAATGTTCGACGAATAATGGGCTTATTAAGCAAAGCGTTTCTCAGCGACGAAGAGAAGGAGCAAATCATTGCGGCGATCGGGGAGGCTGAAAAAGACACCTCCGGCGAGATCCGTTTGCATATTGAGCCTTACTGCAAAATGGACCTGATGGACCGCGCTGCCGATATATTTGGATTTTTAAACATGCACAAAACGGCACTCCGCAATGGAGTGCTGTTTTATGTGGCTTACGAAGACCATCAATTTGCTATACTGGGCGATGCTGGTATCAACGCCGTCGTGCCTCCTCATTTTTGGGAAGATATCCGCGACACGGTCATTGCCAAGCTTAAAGAAGGTAAGGCCGGGGAAGGTCTGTCCAAAGGAATTCTGATGGCCGGAGAACAACTAAAGGCCCATTTTGCCTATCAAACACACGATAAAAACGAATTGAGTGACGAAATTTCATACGGTTA
>JAKFCJ010000098.1:0-12319 GCA_036676705.1 Bacteroidota bacterium | reverse complement strand
CCGGCCGGCATCGAGGGCTTTCCGGCCCACCAATCCGATATAGATGCGGTTGATATAATTATCGATGGTAAGCTGGCTGATGGAGGAATCGGCAGGAGCCTGGTTCCCGTCTATCACCCTGGTCTCTTCCTTGGTGCAGGACAGCATCAGCAGGGCCATAGCCAGTACAAAGAGGATTCGGTTCATAGGCAGTAAGATTTGGGTTCAGCCAAAAGGTTTAACCGAAGTTATAAAAAAAAATAATTAAACGGCCAGTACCTCGCGGAGGATCTCATGGCTCTGCAAATCACGAAAATGGTCGAAATGCAGGCGGTAGTAGCGTAATATGCCATCCAACAAGTTTCTTCTTTCGATGGATGGAATGCTGAGCCGGCACGATTCTTCAAAAGGTTTGTTCAGTAGCGAAAATACCCATTGGCTCTCTTTGGGGCTGAGATGATGCGGACCCACGGCATTCGTTCCCACAAAACAGCCTTCGCTCAGGTCCAGGCAATCGCCTTCCTTGTAGTCCAGGTCAGGAAAAAAGCCCAGGTAGCGGGTAAGCTGCAGGCAGAAATAATGGGGATACAGCTGCAATCCGCTTTTTTGCAGGTCGAGGATCTGCAGGCTCCCGGAAAGGAAATCGAAGAGGTCGGTATTTTTTTCTTCTTCGCGTATGGAACGGTTCAGCAGTTCGGAAATAAAAAGGGTGATGCTGCGTTTGACAGGCTCCACATGCAGTTCAAAAAGGACCGGGTCACATTTTAACTCACGCAGCGACTGCAGGCTGCTGTTCTGGCGAAGGGTAAAGACCATTTCCAGCAGGTTCAGGGGCATGAGGTGGGATGGACGTATGGCTCCTTTCTGCGTTCGGGCTCCCTTGATCAAAAAGGAAAGCAGTCCGGCCTCGCGGGTATAGATGCGCGCAATGAGGCTGGTATCGCCGTATTTTAAGGTATGAAAAACAATTCCCTTGCTTGATAGCAGCATCAGTTTACGATCAGTAGCTTGCTTACAAAGGTATCGCTTCCATCCTGATTGCCGGTAAAAATGAGGTAGACCCCGCTGGATGCCTTCCTGCCATCGAAACTTTTGCCGTTCCAGGTGGCAGTGCCTCCGTTGGCACGCGTTTCATAAATTAAATTGCCCGAAATATCCGTGATCTTAACGAAGGCATCCACAGGCAAACCACTCACCGTAATATCGCCCTCAAAATCCGGACGAACCGGATTCGGATATACCTTCACTTCGCCATGGGTTTGTCCGCCCACGCTGGATCCTGTTCCCAGCGACATCAGTCCTTTGGAGGTGGCGATAAACAACTCCCCTGTGGTTTCCACCATGCCCAGTTCCTTGATCTCGTTCGAAAAGAGTGGCGAGTTCGCTTCATTGTAATGGGCCAGGATCTCCTGCCCATCAGGCGATACCAGCCACAATCCGGAGCGGGAGGCGATCCATTTGCGGTTCCCTCCATCCACATAAATGGCATAGATCACTTCTTCACCCAGCAGATAACCGGCATCATCCCCTTTGCCCACCACGATCTGGCGGGCATCACTTGGGTTCGTACTCGTAATATTTGAAGGGGTATAAAAAACGGTAAGTCCTTTGTCGGTTCCCACCCATACCTGTCCGTTGCGATCCAGGGCCATACAATTCACCTTATTATCCGGTAAATTGCCGCTGCCGGTTGCAGAGGAAAGAACCTTTCCGGAGGGTAGCGGGTCGTCGCTTTTATCGAAAGGGGTGTTTTTGTCGTTATAGACGAGAATACCCGGGTTCCCCGTGGTTCCATCCGTAAAACGCAGCCATTTTTGTCCGCTGCGGTCAATGAGCAGTTCCAGCACCTTGCCCGCCGCATTGCTGATATTCGGGAAGCTGTCCCATACCCCGGAAGGCGATTTGACCAAAAGCGGACTTGTCGCGTCGAAATTGGCTACCCACAGGTTTCTGTTCCCGTCCATAACCACACCGGTAATATTTTTAGTGATCCCCAATTGCAGGGGACTGGTGGTTTCATCATAAAATTCAAGCACCTTGTTTCCCCGGATACGTGCCAGGCCTTGTTCCAGCGCAGCCACCCACAGGTCGCCGTTTGAAGGATCGACGCAGAGGGCATGGATATCGTACATGGTATCGATATAGGGAATACCGGCCGAAACGGAGCTGGCCCAATGGCCTTCGGTATAGGTATAAAATCCGTTGTAGGAATAGGTTACCCCTCCATTCGATTGAAGGGTTCCCCCACCTATATAAATGGAATTTCCATAAGAAGCCATTTTTCCGCTTCCACTGGCATAAGGACCGGATGGAGAAAGGAACTCGATATTTCCATTGGCGAATTTCCGGATCATTCCATACCCAAAAGAGGCATAAAACCAGTCGCCCTTGTAACGCAAACTGGCCCGGCTTCCCTCAATAGGCACAAAACCAAGGGGAGATTCATGCAGGAGCCAAACCCCTGAATCGGTGGTCATATACACCTCTCCCAGGCGGCTTTTGAGGTTGCGGAAGGTCTTGTTGCTTAATACTTCTTCGAACTGGAGTCCGTCGTAAGCCCGCACCAGGCTGTCATGCCAGAGAAAAAGTTCTCCCCCGTTTTTGACCATGGAATGGTAATTCCCGGAATCCACCAGTGCCCATTCGTTAGCATTGATATTGATGCCCGCGGGTGGCAAAGGAGCGCGGAACACCCCGTGGTCGGTGGCGGCGTACACAAAACCCTGGAATACTTCGGTGCTGCGTACGTTCCGGATCATGTCGCTTTTGTAATCGGCCGATGATTCCTTTTTATCGAGGTCATAAACGAGTATGCCAAAGCCAGCGGAAAAGAAGGCATAATGGCCATAAAACGAAATTTGGGAGATCTCTTTGGAGCCGTTTACACTGGCATTGAGCAGGTCAGGCACATTATAAATACTTCCATCGGGAAGCATCAGGTCGATATTGGAATTCTGGTAGGCAATGACCGTGGTTTTGAGGGAGTCGTAGTGGGCTGCGTAGCTAAGTCCGACTTCGGTGAAGTTTTCGATCTTGGACAAGGCCCGGGTTTCTTTATTGAGCAGGTTATAACGGCAGAACCCGTTTTTCGTCCAGGCATATACATAGGGTTCCGCGACAAAAAGGTCGATGGGGTCGTTCTGGCTCAGGTGTGCTTTCCACTGGCCCTGGGCGATGTTTTGTGCATGAAGCAAGGGGCCGAAGGCAGCGAGCAGGCTAAGTATGAAGATGCTTTTAAACATAGGATGTACAAGTATACGGCAATATACAGGGAACGAAAAAAATTGCCACAAGGTATAGACAGCCGAAACATGGAATACCTTGCACAATGCCCTGTATTTTATTTTGAATTGCTTACTTTTGCCCCCCATTAAAGAACATGTGGGTTAAACTATCCTCCTTAATTCTTCGTTACCGCCTCCCGATCGGTGCCACCCTCCTGGCCATTACCGGTTTAATGGCGTTCCTGGCCACAAAAACGGAGATGGCCTATGAATTACAAAAGGTTATCCCGGATGATGATCCGGCCAATATTGTATACGAAAACTTCAAATCGACCTTTGGTGAAGACGGATCCGTGATGGTGGTGGGGGTGGAAACAGAAAAACTGTTCGAACTCGAATTTTTCCGCGACTGGTACATCTTTACCGAGCGTATCGATTCTTTGGCAAATGTGGAGAAGCTGATCTCCATCACCAAACTCTATGACCTCAAAAAGAACGATTCCCTGTACAAGTTCCAGGTTGTTCCGCTGCTGGTATCCGAGCCAAAAACCCAGGAAGAGGTTGATTCCATCCATGCCAAAATAGACAATCTCCCTTTTTATAAATATTCCCTCTATAACCCGGATAAGAACGCCACCTTCCTGGCCGTCACCATGGATCAGATCGGGGTAAACTCGCACAGGCGGGTGGAGATAGTGGAATCCATAGAAAAATATGGCGCTGAGTTAAGCGAAAAACACGGCATCGATATTCATTATTCGGGGGTGCCCTATATCCGCACCGCCAATACCCGTAAGCTTTCAAAGGAGCTGGCCCTGTTCACCTTCCTTTCGATCGTGATCACCTGCTTATTCCTGCTGATCTTTTTCAAGTCCTTCCAGATCGTTGTTACCTCCCTTATATTGGTGATCATATCGCTGATCTTCAATATCGGGAGCATGTATGTGCTCGGCTATAAGATCGGGATTTTAACAGCCCTGATACCGCCCCTGATCGTGGTTATTGCCATCCAGAACTGTGTGTACCTGCTGAACGTGTACCACCTCGAATACCGCAACCATGGCAATAAAATACTGGCGCTGAGCCGGACGATCTCGAAAATCGGACTCGCTTCCTTCCTTACCAATGCCACCACGGCCATCGGGTTCGGGGTATTCAGTTTTACGGGAAGTAATTTATTGGATGAGTTCGGACGCCTGGCTTCGCTGAATATCATGATTGTTTATGTGCTGTGTATTGTGTTGTTGCCGATCATTTACAGCTTTTTGCCCCCTCCTACCTCCAAACAATTGAAACACCTCGACCGCAGGAGTTTAAGCGGGGTACTGAAATTCGTTAACCGCATTGTTTTCCATCACCGCAACTGGGTATACGGGGTCACCATCGGCATCGTGCTGATCTCGCTGGTCGGCGCCTTCCAGGTACGTTCGTTCGGCTATATACTCGATGGAATTTCGCCTAAGGATAAAATTTACAAGGACCTGAAATTTTTCGAAAGCAATTTCGATGGTTTATTTCCTTTTGAGATATGGATCGATACCAAAGCACCCGGTAATGTGAAGGACCTGGCCACGCTGACCAAGATCGAGACCCTGAGCAAGGAGCTGAACAAATACGATGAACTGAGCAAGCCCCTGGCGGTTACCGAGATCCTGAAGTTTATGAACCAGGCCTATTATGATGGAAATCCGCGGCGGTATCTCTTGCCGAACCCCCTGGATATGGGCCGGATCCTGGCGTATATGCCCCAGGAAACTGACAAAAAGAACAGCCAGCTGATCTCTTCGATGATCGACAGCAATTACCAGATCACGCGGATGAGCATGCAGATCTCGGATGTGGGAACGGTGCGCAATAAAGAGATCACCCAGGAGGTACGCAATAAGATCGATTCCATTTTTCCCAAAGAAGATTACGAAGTGCATGTAACGGGGAAAAGTGTGATCCACGTAAAGGGCAACTCCTACCTGATCAAAAATGCCCTGCAGGGATTGGCTTATTCCTTTGTGATCATCAGTGTATTGATGGGACTCCTGTTCACCTCTTACCGCATGATCACCATCGCCTTATTGCCCAACCTGGTTCCCTTGTTCATGACCCTGGGCATCATGGGCTTTTCGGGCATTTCCATGAAAGAATCGACCATCCTTATATTCAGTGTGGCCTTTGGTATCGTGGTCGACCTTACGATCCATTACCTGGCCAAGTACAGGATGGAACTCAAAAAATACAATTGGAACATTACCAAGGCGGTAGAAGCTTCCATCGAACATTCCGGATTCAGTATGATCTATACCACGGTCATCCTCTTTTTTGGCTTTATCATTTTTGCGTTTTCCTCTTTTGAAGGCACCGTTTACCTGGGTGTACTCACTTCTTTATGCCTCGCATTCGGTTTATTGACCAACCTGTTTTTATTGCCGAGTTTGTTGTTGCGTATGGAAAAACGGATGACCAAAAAAGCCATGACGGAAAGCATTTTACACCTGGAAGAAGAAGAAGAAGTATAATATGGGGTTGTATAAAGAATACGGGAAATTGGACTTCCCTTCCTTTGAGAGAGAGATCCTGGCATGGTGGAAAGAAGAAAAGATCTTCGAAAAGAGTCTGGAGATACGCGAAGGAGCCCCGGCCTATGTGTTTTATGAAGGTCCGCCTTCGGCCAACGGCCTGCCCGGTATTCACCATGTTTTGGCCCGGGCCATCAAAGACATTTTTTGCCGCTACAAAACCCAGAAAGGTTACCGCGTAGACCGGAAAGGCGGCTGGGATACCCATGGTTTGCCTGTAGAACTCCAGGTTGAAAAAAAATTAGGCATCACCAAAGACGATATCGGTAACAGCATTTCTGTTGAAGAGTATAACCGCATTTGCCGTGAGGATGTGATGAAATACAAGGATATCTGGGATGACCTTACCGAAAAAATGGGGTATTGGGTCGACCTCGAGCATCCTTATGTCACCTACGAAAACGACTATATCGAAACCCTGTGGTTTCTGCTCAAACGGCTGTACGACAAAGGATTCCTTTATAAAGGATATACCATCCAGCCTTACTCACCTGCAGCGGGTACCGGACTCAGCTCCCATGAGCTCAACCAGCCCGGGACTTACAGAGACATTAAAGACACCACGCTAGTGGCCCAGTTTGCAGTAAAAGCAACGGAAAAAACGGAGGCTATTTTCGGGAATGACCTGAAAAACACCTTCTTCCTTGCCTGGACCACGACACCCTGGACCCTGCCTTCGAACACGGCACTGGCTGTTGGGAAAAAGATCAATTATGCCCTGGTTTCCACCTTTAATCAATATACAGGTGAAGCCATCCGGGTGGTATTGGCCCAGGACCTTTTAGGCAAATACTTCAGTGATGAGGCGGATATGGAGCAATACAAGGTGGGCGACAAAAAGCTCCCTTATCGCGTGCTCAAAACGATCAAAGGCGAGGCCCTGGTCGGGATCCGGTATGAACAGCTCCTGCCCTACGCCCAGCCAACGGATGGCGATGCGTTCCGGGTAATAGCGGGCGACTTTGTGACTACAGAAGACGGTACCGGTATCGTGCATATCGCTCCGAGTTTTGGTAGTGATGACTTCCGGGTTGCCAAACAATTCGGCATCGGCTCCCTGACGCTGGTCGACAAACGCGGCCGTTTTGTTGAGGCGGTGAGCGATTTTGCCAATGAGTTCGTGAAGGAACAGTACCTGAGCGAGGCCGAAATGGAGCGCGAAAAGCAAAAACAGGGACGCGACAAATACCTTTCGGTAGATGAGCGCCTGTCCATCAAACTCAAAACAGAGAACAAAGCCTTTAAGGTCGAAAAATACGAACACAGCTACCCCCATTGCTGGAGAACCGACAAGCCTTTACTTTATTACCCCCTTGAATCCTGGTTTATTAAAACGACCAAGGTTAAAGACCGGATGGTGGAGTTGAACAAGACCATTAACTGGAAACCCGAATCGACCGGAACCGGGCGTTTTGGCAACTGGCTGGAGAACCTGGTTGACTGGAACCTGAGCCGCTCGCGCTATTGGGGAACTCCCTTGCCGATATGGCGGAGCAAGGACGGTAGCAGTGAAAAATGTATCGGATCGATCGAAGAGCTATCCCGTGAGACCAAAAAGGCCCTCGATGCCGGTGTTACGGAGAACAACGACCTGAAGTGGAACGGAACCCTGCTGGATATTGAATTGCATAAACCCTTTGTGGACCAGGTGGTGCTGATCGATGACAAAGGCGAAAAATTATACCGGGAGGCCGACCTGATCGACGTATGGTTCGATTCGGGGGCCATGCCTTATGCCCAGTGGCACTGGCCTTTTGAAAAGCCTGTTCCTTTTTCGGAAAGTATGGAAGGGTTGGGAAAGGTTTTCCCGGCTGATTTTATTGCCGAAGGCGTTGACCAGACCCGGGGTTGGTTTTTTACCCTCCATGCCCTGTCGGTGATGTTGTTCGACTCGGTGGCCTATAAAAACGTGGTCGCTAACGGACTGGTACTCGACAAAAACGGCAATAAAATGTCGAAACGCCTGGGTAACGGGGTTGATCCGTTTGCCACCATTGAAAATTACGGAGCCGATGCGGTGCGCTGGTATATGCTGAGCAATGCGGCTCCCTGGGACAATCTTAAATTTGACATGGACGGGGTGCAGGAAACCCAGCGTAAATTATTCGCTACCCTGTATAATGTCTATTCCTTTTTTGCCCTGTACGCCAATATTGACAAGTTTGACTACAAAGCAGAAGAGCTTCCGATAAAGGACAGGCCGGAGATCGACCAGTGGATCCTGTCTTTACTGAACAGTTTGACCGGCACGGTTGAAAATGCGATGGAAGCCTATGAGCCGATGCGGGCAACCCGGGCCATTGGTGATTTTGTAAACGACCACCTGAGCAACTGGTATGTACGTTTATGCCGCCGCCGTTTTTGGAAAGGTGAATTGAATGAGGATAAACTATCCGCTTACCAGACCCTCTATACCTGTTTGGAAACCCTTTCGCAGTTGATGGCTCCCTTTGCTCCTTTTTATTCCGAAAGGTTGTTCAGAGACTTAAATGAGGTTAGCGCACGTTATACCATGAACTCTGTGCATTTGGCCCCCTTCCCTCAAAAGCGTGCCGATGCCGTGAATAAAGAACTGGAAGAACGTATGCAGATGGCGCAGGACATATCCTCTTTGGCATTATCCCTTCGGAAAAAGATGAATATCCGCGTGCGCCAGCCTTTGCAGCGTATCCTGGTGCCTTCCTCCGGAGCCCATTTTAATGCCCAGCTCGACCGGGTGAAAGAACTGATCCTGAGTGAGGTGAATGTGAAATCCATCGAATACCTGACCGATGAGACCCTGCATCTGGAAAGAAAAATAAAAGCCAATTTCAAGACCCTGGGAAAAAAGGTAGGGAAAAACATGAAGGCGGTTGCTGCCTGGATCGACACCATGCCGGCAGACCAGCTCCGGCAATTCGAAAAAGAAGGGACCCTGGAGGCGATGATTGAAGGAGAAACCGTTGTTTTTACGGCTGAGGATATCGAAATCAATTACGCCGATATTCCGGGTTGGCAGGTGGCCAGCGATGGCAATTTGCTTGTGGCGCTGGATATCCATGTCGATGAACAACTCAAGGCGGAAGGCATGGCACGTGAATTGGTTAACCGTATACAAAATATGCGGAAAGACAGTGATTTGGACGTGACCGATCGGATTCGTGTGGACATAAACACGGGTGAACAATTAAAAGCTTCCTTCGAATCGTTTAAAAATTATATTTGCGCGGAAATATTAGCCCAAGATCTGCATTTTTCCGCAGCTAATGTTCCCGCGGGAATCCCGACAGAAATAGACGGAATGCCCGTGATCATTAAAATAAGTAAAGTGTAGACTGCTATGTCAGAAAAAGAAAAAACACGGTACAGCGATGCCGAACTTCAGGAATTCAAAGACCTGATCAATAGTAAGCTCGTAGCGGCTCGTCACGAGTTGGCTACCCTGCAGGATTATTTATCGAATGCCAACGCCAACGGTACCGAAGACACCATCGGTAGTTACAAAACACTGGATGACGGTTCTGCTACCCATTCCAAGGAAAATGTAAGCCAGTTGGCATCCCGCCAGCGTAAGTTTATTGAAAACCTTGAGGTGGCCCTTATCCGTATCGAAAACAAAACGTACGGAGTATGTAAGGTTACCGGAAAACTCATACCCAAGGAGCGTTTACGTGCCGTACCGCATACGACCATGAGCATTGAGGCTAAACTCAATCAGTACCGCTAAGTCCAGCCTGAAAAATGACTTCAAGCCCACAGGTAAAAACAGGAATACGCCTTTCATTTCTGGTCCTCGCTCTTGTGCTGATCCTGGATCAGTTCACGAAGATCTGGATCAAAACGCATATGGCCATGGACGAAGAGATCCATGTCCTGGGTGATTGGTTTATCCTTCATTTTACGGAAAATCCGGGCATGGCTTTCGGGATGGAATTTGGGGGAGACCACGGGAAATTGCTGCTTACCCTTTTTCGGATGGTAGCAGTTACCGGACTGAGTTATTATTTGTATACCCAGATCAAAGCCGGAGCAAGCAGGGGGTTTATCATTTGCCTGGCTATGATCACGGCGGGTGCTGCCGGGAATATCATCGACAGTATTTTTTACGGTGTCTTTTTTACGGAAAGCACCCATTACCAGGTGGCCACGGCATTTCCTGAAGTTGGTTATTCCAGCTGGTTCCATGGCAAAGTGGTAGACATGCTCTACCTGCCTGTTTTTAAGGGATTTCTACCTGAATGGTTAGGAGGAGATTATTTTATCTTCTTTCGGCCCATCTTCAATTTAGCCGATGCATCCATCAGTCTCGGCGTATTTTTTATCCTGATCTTCCAGAAGCGTTTTTTCAAACATCAACTGGTGGCGAGTACCGTTACAGCTCCCGTCATTGCTGAAGAAACCATGCCCTCCGAAGACATCCGGGAGCAGCCAGGTAATGAAGATTCCCAAAATAAACCAGTAGACTCAATTTAATACTTCATTCCCATTTTGGGATAATTAAGAAGTGGTGGGGAATTCCTGCTTTCACTTTTTCAAATTGATATTCAGTCAATTACAAAATTGACCTTCCCTGAATGGGATTGGGCTTATATTTGTATTTATTGACTCAACAATGAAAACGTACAATCCTTATTCTTTACTTCTGCTTTTAGCTTTGGGACTTTCCCTGGGCGCCTGCAGACCGGATGCAGACAATCCTGTTCCACCGGCAGAAAGACCTGCTAATTTCGACGAGATCAAAGCGTCCAATTCTTTTAATTGGGAAACATCCAGAACCGTTTTAGTTTCTCTTAACGGGTATTCGACCACCTTTTCTGATGAGCAGGGTGTATTGATCCTTTCTGACCTGAACGGGAATATCGTGTACAAAGGCATGCACAAGACAGCGAGCACCTTCCAGACTGAATTACGCCTGCCTGTTTCCGTAACGGAATTACGTGTTCAATTCGGGGTATGCGACAAAGTATTGCCGCTCAGCCAGAATGCCCTGAACGGTAATCTATTGCCTGTTTTACCTGAAGTACTTTAATCCGGAGCTATCATGAAAAAAATTCTCACATTTACCCTCATGTCGCTGATCATCGGATTGATGGTTAGTTTTTTGGGACAGGCCCATGCCCAGTCCCTAAGTTTAAATATGGAAAGCGGCAACCGTAACCTGGACGCCACCTCCTGTTGGGGATTATCCTCGGTTAGTTATATAAGCAGTGGCGGCGATGTTATTTCCGGAAGCTATACAGCCCGCACGGCGCAATTGGCTTCAGGAACAACAAATGCCGTTATCTCTCCCTGGATCTTTAACCCGAACGGCACCCTTACTTTTAAACACCGTTTGAGCAGCACGAGCAATGCCTCTAACCGGGTTATGTCGGTGGTCGTTTACAATTATTCAACTACCATATACGATACGATTTACACCTTTGCTTCGTACAGCACCACCAATGCAGCTACCGTTATTTCTGCCAGCGTGAACTTAAGCAGAACCGGTATCTATAAGATCTATTTTAACTTTTCAGGAAACAGCGGAAGCAGCCGGGGACTGATCGATGATATCAGCATTCCCGGAACCTACAATTCAAGTCCGTCGAATGGCTGTGTTCCCGCGAACACCAACCTGGATTCCGACAATGACGGTGTATACGATAACCAGGATGATTATCCCAACGATGCCACCCTGGCTTTCAATAACTACATGAACAGTGCGTATTCGACCATGATGTTTGAAGATCTGTGGCCGGGTAAAGGCGACTATGATTTTAACGACCTCGTTATCGATTACCGCGTCAATCGTATTACCAATGCAAACAATAAGATCGTAAAGGTTTATGCCAATGTGGTTTTGCGTGCCGTTGGAGCGAGTTATAAGAACGGATTCGGCTTCCAGATCAATGGCCTGGCTCCTTCCAAAATAACATCCGTAAACGGACAAAACTTAACAGACGCTTTATTCAGCCTGAGTGCGAACGGAACGGAAAGCGGACAAACCTATGCGGTGATCCCTGTATTTGATAATGCCCTGAAAACCATTGGCTATTCCGGTTCAGGAACGGGTGTGAATGTCGACCCGAATGGCGCCAGTATCGCTTATGATACCACCACCCTGACCATCCTGATGGATACCAGTGGCAGTGGTGTAAGTTTGAGTGCCTGGAGCGCTTCGAATTTTAATCCCTTCCTGGTGATCAACCAAACCCGTGGCCGCGAATTGCATAAGGTAAATGCGGTGCCCACCGACAAAGTAAACGTTTCTTTATTCGGAACCGCACAGGACAGAAGCACCCCTTCTTCCGGCATCTATTACCGCACAGAGAACAATCATCCCTGGGTTATCGAAACAGCAAGCAGCATAGCTTATATGCGTGAAAAAAATGACCTGACAACCGGTTACCTCAAGTTTATCGACTGGGTGATCAGCGGAGGAACTACAAACACGGATTGGTACAGCAATAGCGCCAGCGGTTACCGTGACATGAACAAAATCTATTAGAAGATGTATTAGGGAGAGGCGATACAAAAAAAGGCCGGCTAATTGCCGGCCTTTTTTATTCGCTCAATATAATTAATATG
>JAKFCJ010000097.1:0-1625 GCA_036676705.1 Bacteroidota bacterium | reverse complement strand
CGGCGCTGACACAAATTTCTCCCCAATCAAAGGTGTTTTCATCCCGTTTGAAACTTCCTTTTTTGTCGATTTTCAGGCGAATATCCGGATGAGGAATACCCACGCAATAACCCAGCAGGGGATCCCGCTGGCGTTTGTATTCCCTTATGGCAATGGGTTCGGCCTCGGTGGTTCCATAGAGAATAAAAACCCTTGCATTCGGGAAGGTCGTTTGGAGATCGGCCAGGATCCATTCGGGGGCAGGAGATCCACCAATATGCACTTCTTTTACTCCGCTAAGCACATAATTCATTTTTCTGGCGGAGCGAAGCAGTTTATGGTAATAAAATACATTGCCCGTTAGGCTTGTCACTTGTTCCTGAGCAATACAGTCGAGCATGTCGCCCGCATAAAAATTTTCCCAGTGGTCCCAATCCAAAGGGGGCAGTACGGTTGAGATGCCAAATGCCAGATTGTGCAGTACGGTTAGCGGGAAGAGGGGAAAATCAACCTGTCCGGCAAAAGGCGGGAAAGCTTTTTCTAAAGCCAGGTGCTGTTGAATAAGGGAATAATGGCTCCGGTCAAATCGTTTGGGAATGCCTTTACTCCCCGAACTGAAGCTGACCAAAGCCGGATCATCGGGCGAGGCATCGATGCGGATGTGGGTGTCTTTCCCATTTTTTTGAAACCGGATCACCCGGTTACCCTGCAGGCGAAACAGAATTCCTAATAGAAGATGACCGTGTTGGGGAAGGATAATGGTTCGTTTTGGTCCGGTGACCAGGTCCTGTTCCAGATTTTTTATCGGCAGGTCAAGCAGGGTCACACCCCGCAACATCAGGGCGATGGTCCAAAAGATATGCTCGCTTCCAAAGGGAATAAAAAGAACCGCCTGGGCCGGTTTACGTTTGAGCTGATGGAGGCGAAAAAAGACCTGTTGCCGGATTTCAGACCCGGAATAGCTGCTAAAGGAGTCCTTATTTTCCTTGATGCGCAGGAATATTTTTTCCGGATAAGCTTCCAAAGCTCGGAGTATATGCAGGGCGAAGTTTTCTGAGCTATCCATGTTGACCCGGACAAGATACAAAGAAAATTTTAATGTGTATTTTTTTCTATACTCTTTCATCGTCCAATAAAATAAACTATTTTTGACTCGAGCAGAACGGCTTGTCGCCTGGTTGAAATACACCGGGAGGAAAGTCCGGGCAACGCAGAGCACCATGCTTCCTAACGGGAAGGGTCCTGGTAACGGGATACAGAAAGTGCCACAGAAAATATACCGCCTCATGCTTGTCGTGGGGTAAGGGTGAAATGGCGGGGTAAGAGCCCACCGCTCTTTTGGCAACAAAAGAGGCAGGGAAAACCTCATGGGTTGAAAGACCAAATAGGTTATGCAGGTGGCAACACCACAGGGCTGCTCGTTCTGATGCATAACGGGTAGGTCGATAGAGGCCGGCGGCGACGTCGGTCCCAGATAAATGATGAGCTATTTGCAGACGTGTCTGCAGAAAAACAGAACCCGGCTTACGATTCTGCTCATTTTTTTTAAAATAAGAAAAGGAATACGTGTATGGCAAACCTATTGGTTATTGATGATGAGAAAACGATCCGCAACACCCTCAAGGAGATCCTTGAATACGAAGGGT
>JAKFCJ010000096.1:0-24623 GCA_036676705.1 Bacteroidota bacterium | reverse complement strand
AAGAACCTGCCCCGCTTGTTCCAATGCCTTGAAATGCAGACGTATCCCCGGACACAGGTTCTTTTTATTGATGATCACAGTGAAGATGCCAGTTTCGATCTGATAAATGATTATTGTCAATCCCATACAAATGCCCGATCCATTCAAGTCCCTGAGGGTAGTGCCGGAAAAAAAGAGGCACTCAGCCTTGCCATGGAGCAGGTGCGTTCCACATGGGTCCTTTGCACGGATGCTGATACGTTTATGGGACCCGATTGGGTTTTGAAGATGATGGAATGTACGCAAAACCCGAATGCTGTTTTTGTATCGGGACCTGTAACAATGAAGGAAGAGGGTTCCTGGTTCAGCAGGTGGCAGGCTTTGGAGTTTTCCGGATTGATAGCGGTGGGGGCTGCCGGAATACTGTTGGATCGTCCTACGATGTGCAACGGGGCAAATCTTTTATACAGGCGGGAAGCCTTTGAAGAGGTTGGGGGCTTTAGTGGAAATGAAAATATTGCCTCAGGCGACGACCAATTCCTGATGCACCGTATCCATGACCGGTTTCAGGGTGGGGTCTATTTTTGTATGGAACAAAAGGCTATCGTCCATACTGAAACCCAAACCTCCTTTAGTAAGTTTGTTAGTCAGCGTATACGTTGGGCTTCAAAAAACGGGCAATTTGAGCGTAAAGCCGTTAGTACTGAAATGACTGGTGTTTGGCTGGTAGCGGCCTTTTTGCTGTTGGATATAGGTATTGGGTTTTATACCCCTTTCTTTTTTGTGGCCTTTTTCATCTTCTTTTTTACCAAATTGCTTCTTGAAAGGTATTTTTATAAACAGGTTTTGCCCTTTTTTAAGGGTTCTGCATGGATCAAAAACTTCTGGCTGTCTGAACTTGTCGAGGTGGTTTATGTAGTTGGCATCGGCTTGCTGGGTAAATTTGTCGCTTACGAATGGAAAGGAAGAAAACATGAATAAAGAGCGTGTCGTGCTTTGGAAAAAGTTTCGAAAAAACCGATTGGCTTTTTTCGGACTTTTATTCATTAGCATTACTGTTTTTTTGAGCCTTTTTGCCGTGCTTTTATCCCCCGACAATTCTCCGCAGGCGAACACCATTCACCTTTCATTGGCTGGAAAAAAACCGGGGTTTAAAGTCGATATCCTCAAAATACCGGTCCATCCGGAACCGGAAACGAATTGGTATGATTTTATGCTGGGCTTTCCGGCGACTGAGGAACAGATACCTATACTGGACTGGAAATTAAATGCCGATTCATTGGAGTATACGGCTTATTACGATGAAGAATCGCTGGCTGAAAAACAAAGTGTTCCGCTGGGTAGCTTTGCGGAAATCGGTTTTGATCCGAAGGAAAATATTCAAACCAGGCACTTTTGGCTGGGGACAGACCGTTTTGGAAGGGATATGCTTAGCCGTATGCTGGTAGGGGCAAGGATCTCCATATCCGTAGGTTTGATCGCGGTATGTATATCCATGTTTGTCGGTATCTTCCTCGGAAGCCTGGCCGCTTATTATGGCGGTAAAGTTGATGCGGCGATCCAGTGGCTCATGAACGTGATCTGGTCATTGCCCACCCTGCTTTTGGTCATTGCCTTAGCGCTGGCGCTTGGAAAAGGACTTTGGCAGATATTTATTGCCATAGGAATGAGCATGTGGGTAGACGTAGCCAGGCTGGTTCGGGGACAGGTATTGGGATTAAAAGAAAAAGAGTTTGTGGAAGCAGCCCGAGTATTGGGTTTATCGGATATGAGGATCCTGTTCCGGCATATATTACCGAATCTGGTTGGCCCCCTAACAGTTGTTGCAGCGGCTAATTTTGCTTCCGCAATTTTATTGGAGGCCGGCCTGAGTTTTCTTGGGTTAGGGGTTCAGGCCCCGGCACCATCCTGGGGGCAAATGATCAAAGAACACTATGGCTATATCGTATTGGATAGTGCTTATCTTGCTATCATTCCGGGCGTAGCCATTATGCTTCTGGTCATGTCTTTTAATTTTGTCGGGAACGGACTTCGTGATACTTTAGACGTGAAGCTCAAATAGGCTGGATGTTTGCACAGAAATAAAAAATGAAAAAGTTCTCCTCTTCGAACTGGAAATGGATCATGCTTGCGTTGCTGTGCCTGCTGTTGGAAGTAATGGCCGGTAGCCGTTTCAAGTATCAGCAGCCGGAAGAGATCTATGCATCGGCTATCAATAAGCTCATAGAAAAGAAACAAAAGGAGTTTACCAAGATCCGGGAGAACGACAGCCTGATGCGGCGTATCAAAGCCGGGGAGTTTGACGAACAACTCATCAATACCCTGCGCAAGCAAAAAGTCATGGCTTTGCGCTTTGAAGGGGATGAATTAAAATTCTGGACCAGCGTAGCTATTGATGAAAGTATTTCGGCCTACAAGGATTCCTCAGGATTCGGCATTGCACAAATTAAACGGGGCTGGTACATTGTAGATAATCTGATAGAAGGAAAAACGAGCACGCTTTTGTGTTACCCTCTCTATCGCCAGTATCAGCTCAGTAATAACCCACTATTGGATGAGGGTTTTAATTCAGACCTTCCCATACGTTCAAAAGCCGATTTTTCATTAAGCCCCCAGGAATTTGACGGCATTGCGATCGGTGAAGAACTTTTAAAAGCTCCGGTATATGTGAGTTTTAAAAATCCGGAAGATGTACAAAGCCCATTTTACCTCCGTTTGCTTATCATTCTGGGCATCTTTTTTCTCGCTATTTTCCTTTTTAACACCTTCGAATATGTGGAGCACCGGTTTTCTTTCCGTTGGGCCTGGCTATTTTTATTTAGCACCCTGGTCAGCCTTCGTGCCATCACCCAATTCCTCGACTTTCCATTTTTCCTGAAAGAATCGGCATGGTTTCAATCCGACCTGTATTCACTTAATGCACTGGTTCCGTCTCTGGGCGACCTGCTCATTGACACCATTCTTTTGTTTATACTCACCTTCTCAGCCTTTAAGGGGGTGCTTTTGGTTTCGCGCGACAGTTCACGCTTTGATTGGCAACCCCTCACCAAATACGGGATCCCCACACTCATTTTTGGCGCGATGCTGGGATTCACGGCTCTTTTATTGGGGGTTTTGCAGTCGCTCATCAATGATTCTTCCCTCAATTTTGACGTAACCAATATATTAAACTCCGGCAGCCTGACAGCACTCGGACTCCTGATCGCCGCCATGTTGCTTACGATCCATTTTCTTGGTGTAAATATTTTGGTGATCGCCGTTCAACGTACCGGATTGGATAACAAAACCTTATTGACCCATTTTGGTGTAGCAATTTGTCTGTTCCTGGGCTTTTACTGGCTTTCCGGTTATTTCGAATATGTCCTGACGGTTCAGTCCATCTCTTATTTAGTGGCTGTGTATATCACCTATCAATTGGTGATCACGCAGAACTATTTCCAAAAGACGGTGGCCATATTATTCATCGTATCCATATTTGCTTCTTCTCTTTTTTACCGGACCATTCATGATAATGAGCGTGAACTCCGTCAGAAGCTGGCTGAAAAGATATACTCCCCGAAAGACCTTACGGCTGAGTCGATCTTCCTCGATATAGAAACCAAGCTCGAATACGACGGGTTTATCCGTGAGTACTTCAAAAGCCCGGTATTGCAAAAAAGCCTGCTGGAAAAACGCGTGAAACAACTCTATTTCACCGGGTATTTATCGCGTTTTGACATGCATATTTATGACTTCGATACGCTAGGAAATCCATTCAAAGAGATGAATGATTATCCGTACTCGTATTTGGAGGAAGTTTACAATACCCGTACTCAGAGCAGTTTAAGCAATCATTTTTATTTTGTGAATGATCCTTCTTTGCGTTTTGGGTATATCGCTAAATATGAGGTGTGTACCGAGAAGGCCACGCTGGGTAAACTTTTTATTTTGCTCAAACCCAAGTTCATTCAGGATGAGAAAATATTCACCGAATTATTGTCCAATGCCGACGAAGGCCGGGATGACCTGAGTGAATATTCCTACGCCATATACCAGGATGGAGCACTGATCAGCCAGAGTGGGGCCTATCCCTATTCCCTCACCTATGATTTCGATTACCAAAAAACCGACTATTTCGTTCAGCGGGACGGATACTCGCACCTTTTAAAAGAAGGGGAGGGTGGGATTTTTGTTGTTATTTCCAAAGTCAGGGATTCGATTTTGGATCCGGTTACCATTTTTTCTTTCCTTTTTCTCACCTTCAGTGTTTTCACCTTTTTGGTATTTACCGTCAATACCCTGTTCATGTCCTTACGGATCGCACTGGCGCGTTTTGGTGGGAAAAAGAGGCAATTGGCATCGTTTTATTCGTGGATGGGGCGTTTTTTACCCTACCGGAAATTCAGGGGCCTGTTTTTTAGTACGCGTATCCAGTTGGCTATGATCGGGCTGGTTTTGGTTGCGCTGTTGCTTACCGGTTATTTTACCATTCAGTACATCACGTTTACCTATAGCCAACGCCAAAATGAACGTTTGGACAGTAAAGTAAAGTCCATTCTTTCGGCCATCGAAAATGAAAGAAGGTTTGGGGAGATGATGTTTTACAACGATGAACTGGCGGCCTACCTCAATCAGTTGGCCGAGTTTTACAATACGGACATCAACTTGTATAGTCCGGATGGTCAATTGCTGGCAAGTACCCAAATGCGGATCTTCCAGAGCGGGGTATTATTGGATAAAATTAATCCCCTGGCCTTTGCCAAAATATCGATCGAATCGAAATCACAACATACCCAAATTGAGCGAATCGGAAAGATCAATTACCTGGCTTCTTATGTTCCTATTTTTGATGGAGACAGAAAGCTCATTGCCTACATGAATGTGCCTTTTTTCTCGAATGAAAAGGAGTTGCGCCAGGAGCTTTCCTCCTTTTTGGAGAACTTCATCAATATTTATGTTTTCTTTTTTATCCTGGCAGGAATTCTGGCCTACCTGATCTCCAAAAGGATCACGTCTCCGCTTATTCTCATCCAATCCCGACTGGCTTCCACCCGTTTAGGCAACAGGAATGAGCGGCTGGAATGGCGGCAACAGGATGAGATCGGACAATTGGTGAAGCAGTATAATTTTATGGTGGATCAATTGGAACGCAGCGCCCAACTTTTGGCGAAAAGCGAGCGGGAAGATGCCTGGAAGGAAATGGCCAAACAGATCGCCCATGAGATCAAAAACCCGCTGACGCCCATGAAACTGAGTGTTCAGCACCTGCAACATGCATGGAAGGATAAAAATGAAAATCTGGACCAGACCTTTAAGCGGGTTACCAGTGTGCTCATTGAGCAGATCGACAGTTTATCCCTCCTCGCCACCGAGTTTTCTTCCTTTGCCCAAATGCCGGTGGCAAAAAGCGAAGCATTTGAATTGTCAGAGGTATTGAGTTCAGTGGTGGAGCTTTATTTTAATTCTCCGGAGGTCGACATTCATTTTAGTGCGGACAAGGAAAAGATGATTGTATTTGCCGATAAAAATCAACTTTCACGGGCCTTTCATAATATTCTGAAAAATGCCATTCAGTCTATTCCTGACGAACGGCGCGGATTGATCGAAATTGACCTGATGAAAGAGGGAGATCAGGCTGTGATCCGGATCAAGGACAATGGATGTGGGATGCCGGAAGATGTCACGCAACGCATATTTACCCCAAGTTTCAGTACAAAAAATTCGGGAATGGGATTAGGGCTTGCCATAACCAGACAGATCATTGAAAGCGCAGGGGGCACCATAGAATTTGAAAGTGTGGTGAATAAAGGGACCACGTTCACCGTGCGCCTTCAGGTCAAATAAAAATGAATCAACCCAACTCTTTCACCAAAAACTGACCGGTATAACTTTTTTTCACCCGGGCTATATCTTCCGGTGTACCCGTGGCGATGACCTGGCCACCACCTTGTCCGCCTTCCGGACCCAGGTCAATAATGTGATCGGCTACCTTGATCACATCCATATTGTGTTCGATCACCAAAACGGTATTTCCTTTCTCCACAAGTTTTTGGAGAACATCAAGCAATACCCTCACATCTTCAAAATGCAAACCTGTAGTAGGCTCGTCCAGAATATAAAAGGTATTGCCCGTATCCTTTTTGGATAATTCCGTAGCCAGCTTAACCCGCTGCGCCTCTCCGCCTGAAAGGGTCACCGAACTTTGCCCAAGCGTGATATATCCCAATCCTACTTCCTCCATGGCTTTGAGCTTTCGGTGGATCTGCGGCATGTTTTCGAAAAATTCCACGGCATGTTCAATATCCATATTCAGCACATCCGAAATAGATTTACCCCGATACCGTACTTCCAAAGTTTCCCGGTTATACCGTTTGCCGCTGCATTCCTCACAGCGTACATAAACATCGGGTAAAAAGTTCATTTCGATCAGGCGCATTCCGCCTCCTTTGCAGGTCTCGCAGCGGCCTCCTTTTACATTGAAGGAAAATCTGCCAGGCTTGTAAGCACGGATCTTGGCTTCAGGAAGTTCCGCATAGAGTTTACGGATATCATCAAAAACCCCCACATAGGTCGATGGGTTCGAACGGGGAGTTCGGCCGATCGGGCTTTGGTCAATTTCAATGACCTTGTCGAGATACTCAAGCCCTTTAACCTTTTTATAAGGAAGGGGTTTTTTATGCGATTTATAGAAGTATTGGCTCAGGATAGGATAGAGGGTCTCATTGATCAGGCTCGATTTTCCTCCTCCTGAAACACCGGTAACACAGATAAATGTCCCCAATGGAAAGCCCAGGGAGATATTTTTCAGGTTATTTCCGGTGCAGCCTTGCAATACCAGTTCATGACCATTGCCATTCCTGCGTTTTTCGGGCAGGGCAATTTCTTTTCGCCCGCTCAGGTAATCACCCGTAATGGTTGGCGCGTCCAATATCGCCTGCAAATTTCCCTGGGCGACGATATGTCCGCCGTGGATACCCGCTTTCGGACCGACATCAATGATATAATCAGCCTCTTCCATCATCTCCTTATCATGTTCCACCACGATCACCGAGTTCCCGAGGTCACGCAGGTTTTTGAGGGATTGGATGAGTTTATGGTTATCTCTTTGATGGAGGCCAATGCTGGGCTCATCGAGAATGTACATGACTCCCACGAGTTGCGATCCTATTTGCGTGGCCAGCCGGATACGCTGGGCTTCACCACCGGAAAGGATCTTCGACGGACTGTTCACCGTGAGGTATTCTAACCCGACATCTTTCAGAAAGCCCAAACGGTTATTAATTTCCTTCAGGATCTCAACGGCAATGGTGTTTTGTCTGTCGGTCAGGCGATCCGGCAGGTCTTTTAACCAGGCATACAGATCCGAAATGCTCATCGCACTCAATTCAGCAATATTTTTTCCATCGATAAGAAAAAAAAGAGCCTCCTTTTTCAGGCGCCCGCCATGGCATTCCTGGCATTCCGTTTCACTCATAAATTCCTCTGCCCAGCGGTAAATGCTGTCGTAGGATTTTTCATGGAAGGAACGTTCGATCATGGGGATGATCCCCTCAAATGTGGTAGCGTAGGTTTGTTGCCTTCCGGTGCTGAAGGTATAGTTTACCTGAAAGTTGGCATCACTTCCATATAAAATAACCTGCATGGCTTCTTCCGGGATCTTTTCAATGGGGTCGGCCAGGCTGAATTTAAACACTTTGGCGATGGCGCGGAGTTGCTGGAAGGTCCAGTTTTCTTTTACTTCCCCGAGGGGAGTGAGTCCGCCGCGGTTAATGCTTATTTTAGGATTGGGTATGAGGTTTTCGATCTCCACTTCGCTCACCGTGCCGATACCATGGCATTTGGGACAATGTCCATAGGGTGAGTTGAAGGAAAAACTGTTTGGTTGAGGCTCATCATACGAAATACCCGACTCCGGATCCATCAAAAAGCGACTGTATTGCAGGTATTTTTTCGAGTCTTCGTCGTAAACCCCGACCAGTCCTTTACCCTGTTTCATGGCCGTTTGCAGCGACTGGGCCAGCCGTGCCCGCGATTTTTCACCGATCTCCACCCGGTCGATCAGCACTTCAATATCGTGGAGTTTGTAACGGTCGAGCTGCATTTTGGCTTTCATATCCATCAACTCGCCATCTACACGCACCTTTTGATAACCCTGTTTGCGAAGTTGTTCGAAGAGTTCGCGGTAATGGCCCTTTCTTCCTTTGACCACCGGGGCGAGCAGGCTTATTTTTCTCCCTTCAAATTGTTCGAGCAGGGTATGTTTGATCTGGTCTTCCGAAAAACGCACCATTTTGGCTCCGCTTTCATAGGAAAATGCTTCCGCCACCCGGGCATAAAGCAAGCGCAGGAAATCATAAATTTCTGTAATGGTGCCAACGGTAGAGCGTGGGTTGCGGCTCACGGTTTTTTGTTCGATGGAAATAACGGGGCTTAGTCCGTTGATCTTATCCACATCCGGCCTTTCCATATTGCCCATAAACTGCCGCGCATAGGCAGAAAAGCTCTCCATATAGCGGCGTTGTCCTTCGGCATGGATCGTATCGAAAGCCAGCGACGACTTGCCGCTTCCACTCATGCCGGTAATGACCACCAGCTTGTTACGCGGGAAACTGATATCTATATTTTTGAGGTTGTGTTCCCGTGCACCGAACACTTCTACCAACCCATCTTCTACTTCAGGAGCTACCGATTTTTGACTCATTTTTTCCAGGATTTACAAAAGTACGGAGAAATAGACTGACCTCTCACAATCGATGGTAAATCGCTGCCAAAGCTCAACCGAATCTCTTACCTTTGCGGCCTGTTAAAATGATGGATAGAAATTCGGTTATAGGTCTTAGTTTGATATTTTTAATACTCATCGGGACCGTCTTCATTAACCAGCCCACCGTAGAGGAGGCTCAGCGACTTAAAAGAGAACAGGACAGCATTGCCGCACTTGTTCAAAAAACGATACAGGATTCAACCGCACGGATCCAAACGGAAATTGCAGCGAAACCCGACAGCATCCGGCTGAAGGAAGATTCTGTTGTGAACGATTCCCGTTTGGGCGTTTTTGCTCCTTTAGCCATGGGCGAAGATGGTGTTGCCATTCTGGAGAATGAAAAAATTCAGGTCGAGATCAGCCATAAAGGAGGTGTTCCGAGCAAAGTTTGGCTCAAACCCTACCTCCGCGCTAAAAAAGAAGGCGAAGAAACCCAGGAGCCCCTGGTACTCTTTGAAGGCAAGGACAATCGCCTGAACTATACCTTCGCCAGTAAAGACGGCCGCCAGATCCGCACCGATGAACTTTATTTTACGCCAAGCGCGAAACAGGTAATGGTCAGCGGCGATTCTGCCGTTCTTACCATGACCGCTGCCCTGAGCGAAACAGTTTCTCTGAGTCAGGTGTATACCCTTACCAAAGACGGGTTTATGCTGAAATATGACCTGGTAACCAAAGGGTTTGACCAGGTCCTTGCCCCGACCAACCGCGATTTCCAGATGGAATGGGCGCTGGATGTGCCGCTCCAGGAAAAATCCGTTAAAAACGAGCAAAACATGTCGTCGGTGTATTTCCAATACAGCAATGGCGATTTTGATTATGTAACGGAAACCAAATATGAGGAGATGAAAACCGAAGGAGGAAGCCTGGAATGGATCTCCTTTAAGCAGCAGTTTTTTAACTCCACCCTGCTTGCCAGGGGAGAAAAGGGCTTTGAAGATGCGGTGGTCGAGACCAAAGCCATCAATGCTCCCGACAAGGTAAAGGGCATGCAGGCCGAGGCCTTTATCACCATGGAAGGCACCAGTGCCGAAACATTTCCCATGGCCTTCTATTTTGGTCCGAACCATTACCAGATATTAAAATCCCAGGGACATGAGATGCAGCAACTGGTGCCGCTGGGCTGGGGAATTTTTGGCTGGGTAAACCGTTTTGTGGTTATCCCGGTATTTAATTTCCTGAACCAGTATATTTCCAGTTTCGGTCTTATTATTCTGCTACTTACCCTGATCATCAAGGCCGGACTCTTGCCGCTGGTGTATAAGTCGCATATCTCCACGGCGAAAATGCGTATCCTGAAACCGGAGATGGATGAGTTGAAGGAAAAGCACGGCAAAGACCCGCAGAAGTTCCAGGCAGAGAGCATGAAACTATACCGCAAAGCAGGTGTGAATCCCCTTGGAGGGTGTATCCCCATGCTGTTGCAAATGCCTATCCTTTTTGCCCTGTTCCGCTTTTTCCCGGTATCCTTCGAATTGCGCCAACAGGCTTTTTTATGGGCAGATGACCTTTCGACCTACGACAGCATCTGGACCTTCGGCTATGTACCGGTGATCGACTTTATATATGGAGACCACGTGAGTTTGTTCACCCTGCTCATGACCATTTCCACCCTGATCTATACCCGCCTGAACAACCAGATCTCGGGAATGACCGGACAGATGAAATGGATCGGGTACCTGATGCCTGTTGTTTTCCTTGGGTTCTTTAACTCCTTTGCGGCCGGTTTGAGCTACTATTACTTCCTGTCAAACATGATCACATTCGGACAGCAGTGGGTAATACGTTTCTTCGTGGATGACCAAAAGATCCATGCCCAAATCCAGGAGAACAAGAAAAAACCGATGAAAAAATCGCGTTTTGCCGAGCGTCTTGAATCCATGACGAAACAACAGCAACAAGCCAAACAGGTAGGCCCGAAAAAACGTAAATAAAGATGTTCCCGCAACTCATTCTTAAGCCGAAAAAAGACCGGGCCTTTGTGCACCGTCACCCCTGGATCTTTTCCGGGGCAGTGGCTCAAACACCGAAAGCTGAGAATGGGGAGATCGTGGAGGTCCTGTCAAACGAGGGAAAAGTTTTGGGGTATGGATTTTTTAATCCGTTTAGCCAGATCGTTTGCCGTGTTTTTGAATTCGACCCGACCGATAAAGTGATCGACGCCGCATACTGGCAGGAGAAGATCCGCAAGGCACTGGCTATCAGAAAGGAACTCATCGATTATTCCCGAACAGATTCTTACCGGCTTTTGCATGCCGAGGGCGATTTTTTTCCGGGCATCATTGCAGATGCATATGGCAAAAGCCTGGTAGTGCAGCTCCTAATAAAAGGAACAGAAAGGCTGGTACCTGAATTAAAGGCAGCCTTTATGAACCTGGGTTTTGAACATATTTACCTCAAAACCAAACAGAGTTCCCAGATCATTGAAAAGATCAACGAAGAGGTTACCTGGCTTACCGAACCGATCGAACTTCCCGTGATCATTCATGAAAATGACGTGAAACTGAAAGTGGATTTTGAAAAGGGGCAAAAAACCGGATTTTTCCTCGACCAGCGCGAAAACCGTGACCTGGCCGGCACCCTGAGTAAAGGCAAAAAGGTGATGAACACCTTTTGTTATACCGGAGGCTTCAGTGTTTATGCCTTAAAAGGAGGAGCGGAGTTGGTTCATTCAGTCGACAGTTCTAAAGACGCCATTGCCATGTGCGAGGAGAATGTGGCCCTCAACGGCTTTAGCGACCGTCACCAGTCGTATGTAGCGGATTGTTTTGATTTCCTGAAGCAGGCCGAACCGCATTTTTATGACCTGATCATTCTCGATCCGCCTGCCTTTGCGAAAAGTGCCAGAAAGATAGAAAATGCAACACGGGGGTATAAAGAACTGAATATGCTGGGCATCAAACGGATCAAGCCCGGCGGAATGATCCTTACCTTTTCCTGTTCCCAGAATATCGATAAGCTTCTTTTTCAAAAGATCGTCTTCGGGGCGGCGGCTGATGTTGGGCGGAATGTGCGTATCCTCCAACAGCTGGGTCAACCCCTCGACCACCCGGTAAATATTTTTCATCCCGAAGGCGAATACCTTAAAGGACTCCTCATTTACGTAGAATAGTATGTCTTTTTCCGGATTTTGGACCGTATACAGGAGCCATTTTAAGGACACCCTGAAATTGGCCTGGCCCATTATTGTTGGTCAGGTTGGCCAGGTTATGATGGGCGTGATCGACACGGCCATGGTCGGAAGTGTTGGAGAAGAGGCCGTAGCTGCAGCCGGAGTATCCTCTTCGGTTTTTTTCCTTTTAACGGTATTTGGTTTTGGCCTTTCAACGGCTGTTTCTCCACTGGTATCCATGGCAGCGGCCAAAAAAGATTATGCAGAAACAGCGGGAATACTCAGGGGAGCTTATCGGGCTACTGTCATGGTCTCCCTGATCATCCAGGTTTTATTGTTGGTAGTAAGTTTTGAATTCGGGTTTTTAAAACAGGATGAAACCGTGTCGTTGCTTGCAGAAGGCTACCTCCGGATCATCAGCTTTTCCGTGTTGCCGATGATCCTGTTTTTGAGTGCCAAACAGTTTTCCGATGGATTATCCTTTACCTGGTCTTCCATGATCATTACACTGGTAGCCATTCCCATGAATGCTTTTTTTAACTGGTTATGGATAGATGGGAACTGGGGTTTTGAGGCCATGGGACTCAATGGTGCCGGATATGCCACTTTATTAACCCGGGTGGCCATGATGCTTGCCATGATCGGGTATGTACATCGTTCAAAAAACCTCCATGTCTTTGTATTCCAGAAACCCAAATTGGTGAAGACTTTTAGTGTCAAAGTCCTTAAAATGGGGATCCCTTCCGGCTTTCAGTACTTTTTCGAAGTTGCTGCCTTTGGAGGCGCCATGATCATGGCCGGGTGGATAGGGGTTGCCCAGCAGGCCGCTCACCAGATCGCCATCAATACGGCAGCACTCACCTATATGGCTGCAACAGGGATAGCGGCTGCAGGGGGGATTCGGGTCGGAGCTGCCTTTGGGAATTTTTCGCATACCGATGTTCGGGTGGCAGGAAAATCGGCATTGCTTCTGGGAGCTGCATGGATGTTGTTCTGTGGGTCTCTGTTGGCCATTTTCCGCTTTCCCATTGGTGCGTTTTATATTGATGACCAGGAAGTGCAGTTTATTGCTGCCCGCCTGTTGATCATTGCAGCGCTCTTCCAGTTATCGGACGGTATCCAGGCCATTGGACTGGGCATTTTACGGGGTATTGGCGATGTGAGTAAACCCATGTTGATCACTTTATTCGCCTATTGGGTGATGGGCCTGCCTGTCGCTTATCTGCTCGGCTTTCATTTTTCCCTGGGGATCGATGGTATATGGATAGGATTGTTACTCGGTTTATCCGTGTCGGCGATCTTTTTATACCGCAGGTTCGATAAACTTACCCGGAAATTGGTCAGAAGCCCAGGATAGACATCACTTCACGACGGATATCTTCGTTTCCACCCATTGCCAGGAGGATAGAGATCACAAGACCGATAAAAGCATACATGATGTCTTTACCCGCCACACGAAGGGCTTTGGTCGTATGCCTGTTCCCCTTTTTGTTGCGCATGTAGTTCATGGCAATTTCCCTTCCTCCGAGAAGTCCGAGGAAAACCCAGGTAGTACTCATCGGAATGGTGGAATCAATGAGGTGATAGATCATGATCAGGGCATAAACCAGGTCAACCAGGGTGGCTGCCCGGACATCGGAAATTTTCGTTTTTTCACTGACAATTTCCTGGATCCGGTCACCGCGTTGGTAAAAGAGGAACCCAAGTCCGAAGAATATAAACAAACTAAATCCGAGGAACTCACCTATACTTAGCTGGCGCGGGAGATACACGGCAATATTAGCCGCGTCCTGCATGATCCATACTGCCCACAAAAGACCGGAAATGATCCATTGCGCAGTAACCCAGCCTTTCCTTGGCTTTCTTTTCGAAAAATACTTTTTGATCAGCGTATTCATGGTTGTCCATACCAGAATAGAGGCTACAAAGGCGATCCCGTATCCACCCACACTTTTCATCAACATTTTGGTGATCCCGTCGGCCTGGACCGAAAAGGAACTGAGCAAAAGAATGGTGGTACTCACCGGCATTTTCATCCGGGTAATGATCAACAAAACGATTGGAGCGGCAATTTGCAGGTAGTTAAATGAACTTGGATGCGGAAATAATTCCCTTCCATCCTTGGTCATCGAAGCCAGCCTTTGCCAGGATACGTCTCCGTCGAAAATAATATAGCTGGCTGTAACTGTTATTAAAAAAATACCGCCGATAAACAACCAGAGGTGGTACCATTTTCTTTTCAAATTGGACCCGATAAAGGTCCCGATGGTCTGAATACTGTCGTTGGCAATAGCAGAGTATGCGGCGAACCCGAATCCGATCCACATGGCCACCCGGAAATTATTCAAAAAAATTGCAGAAGCCACAAAACCAAGAAGCACAATACTTAGAAAGACACGTTCATTCCGTATGAGGTCAAGAAACGGGTTTACACCCGATTTTTTCATACTTATCGAGCTCTCTAATACGAGTTTGTTCTTTTTTTTAGCGGCCATTCCGACAAATTAGGATTCGTTTCGAACTGCAATATTAGGGGAATGTTAAATTTATAAGTCGACAATTTTCAGTACGGTGTATTTTTCTCGGCTATTTCGTAAAGTTTGTCGCTTTAGCCGCGGGGATGCGCTACAAAAAATTAAATTTGTCGGGCACAATTCAATTACTATTCATGAAAAGAATTTACACAACGCTCATCGCGTTTTTAACCTTGCTGAGCTCCTGGGCAAGTTCCTTCGACGAAGGAATGTGGTTGCCGATCCTGTTAAAGGACCAGAACTATGCAGAAATGCAGAGACTGGGCTTAAAATTAACCCCGGAACAAATTTATGACGCCAACAAAGCGGCACTCAAAGATGCTATTGTATGGTTCGGAGGCTTTTGTACCGGTGAAATTATCTCGGATAAAGGGCTTGTCCTCACCAACCACCACTGCGGTTATGATGCCATCGCCGACCATAGCACAACCCAGGATAATATTCTGGATAATGGATTTTTTGCCAAAAGTATGGATCAGGAACGCCCCGTAAAAGGACTTTGGGCTGCTGTTCTGGTGCGTATGGAAGACGTGAGTGGCCGTATCCTTCCTGAATTAAAAGGACTGGGTGATACCGAACGCAAACTAAAAATTGCCGAGATCAGCAAAAAGATCGAGGAGGAAATTACCTCTGCCGGCCATTATACGGCAACCGTAAAAGGAATATTTAACGATAACCAGTTCATCCTTTTTGTGATGGAACGATTTACCGACGTACGTTTGGTAGGAACTCCCCCACAAAATATCGGAAAATACGGTGGCGATACCGACAACTGGATGTGGCCCCGCCATACCGGCGATTTTTCCATGTTCCGCATCTATGCCGGAGCCGATAATCTGCCTGCTGAATACAACGAAAATAACAAGGCTTATGTCCCTAAACATTCCCTGCCGGTTTCATTAAAAGGTGTTCAGGAAGGAGACTTTTCCATGGTATTCGGATTTCCGGGCAGGACAAACCGTTATGCCACTTCTTTCGAGCTTGAAATTGCGATCGAAAAAGTAAATCCCGCCATTGTTACCCTCCGTGATGCCAAATTGAAACTGATGATGGATGAGATGAAAGACAACGACAGCTTGCGTCTGCTTCTTTCTTCCCGTTATGCACAGATTGCCAATTATTGGAAATATTATATCGGTCAAACCGAGCAGTTAAAACGTTTGAAGATCGTGGCTGAAAAACAAGCCATTGAAAAACGTTTCGAAGAATGGGCCCAGGGTAAAGAGGAGTATGCCGATGTATTGAACAACCTGCGCCAGGCGCATAACAACTTTACAGAGATCGCCCTGCAACCTAACTATTTGAACGAAGGTGTTTTTGGAAGTGGAACGGCGCTTAATGCTTACCGCTTTAGCGCTTTTGAACCCCTGCTTAAAGACAAAACCAAAAAGGCAGATCTTGAGGCGCTGGTAGCCAAATACAAACCTGCCATTCCCGGATTTTTTGAGTCGTACAACGTGGTTGTAGACCAGAATATCATGGCCGCCACCTTATTCCTTTATTATACCAACATTCCCCAGAATCAGCATCCGGCCCTTATCGCCAAAATTCTGAAAAAATACAAAAAGATGACTCCCGAGGCTGCCTTTAAAGCCTATGCGGCCGACGCGTTTAAAAAGACCATGTTCTCTTCACCCGAAGCATTGGCGAAATTCCTGGATGAGCCTACCCTGAAACAACTGACCAAAGATCCGATGTACGAGTATGCTACCGCATTTTATAATCATTACGTCGCCAACTACAAAACCCAGGTGGATGCGTATTATGGAACAAAAGCCATACAAATGCGTACCTACCTCAAAGGTTTGATGGCCATGGACCCTACCATGGTAGAATATCCGGATGCGAATTCAACGCTACGCCTGACTTATGGTTCCGTACAAGCCTACCAGCCTAAAGACGGGGTGAATTATTCTTACTATACTACCCTTGAAGGGGTTATGGAAAAATATGTCCCCGGCGATTATGAATTTGATCTTCCTTCAGGGTTGATCGATCTGTATAACACCAAAAACTACGGACAGTACGCCAACAGTAAAGGCGAACTGCCGGTAGGATTTATTACCAACAACGACATCACAGGTGGAAACTCAGGTTCTCCGGTTATCAATGGTAACGGGGAGCTGATCGGCCTTGCTTTTGACGGCAACTGGGAAGCAATGAGCGGGGATATTGTATTCGATCCGAAATACAAACGCTGCATCAACGTGGACATTCGCTATGTGCTGTTTATCATTGATAAATACCATGGAGCGAGCAATATTATTGACGAACTTAACCTTGTAAAATGATGAAGAAGATCGCATTATTGGCCCTGGGAATCGTATTTCTGGCTGCCTGTAAAGAGACCCCAAAAACCGGTAATTTCGGTGAAAGCATCACCGCTGATGGCGCCGTAGCCGTGGCGGATTTTGTTGCCGGCCTCGGTGAGGATGATGAAAAAACAGGGAAGATCATCGGAAAGGTGGAAGAAGTGTGCAAATCAGAGGGCTGCTGGTACACAGTAGCTTTGCCAGAAGGCGAAAGCATGATGGTCATGACCAAAGACCACGCATTTACCCTTCCGAAAGACTGCGACGGGAAAACCGCCATTGCCCAGGGACGTGCGTATTGGAAAACAACTTCGGTTGAAGACCTGAAACACTATGCCCTCGATGCCAAAAAACCCCAGGCTGAGATTGACGCCATCACCGAGCCAAAACGGGAATTACGTTTTGAAGCGAATGGGGTGATAATTCAGTAAGGTTATTCAATATTGTTAAGGAGCACTCTGAAAGGGGTGCTCTTTTTTTTGTGTCGGGGTTATGGGTTATGGGTTTGGGGTTATGGTCGTGGGGCTCATTTTGCAAGAATAAATTTTTTCTGATCGACCCGGAATTTGTCATCACGGATCCGGATAAGATAAGCGCCGTCAGGGAGTTCATGGAGATTTAGTTCCTCATCTTTGCCCCTGAAGCTTCCACTCAATACCTCTTCTCCTTTAACCGTATAGATGATGTACTGATAAGAGGCTTCATTGTACATCCTGATTTTTAGCGGCCCTTTCGTCGGGTTGGGAAATATCTGATCGATCAATACTACCTTTTCAAAAGGTACTTTATACGAGCCGGGCATGTCATTTTCTCCCGGACTCACAAGGATGGGATAAAAATTTGTATGAACCTTTTCTCGCTTGGCATGAGCGATCATTTTTTCCATGCTGAATTTGCTTAAGGGAGCTTCCAATGGAGGCGCATCGCCAATTACGATAACCATTCTTTTTTTCTCAGATTTCCATTCAAATTCCTTGCAGGCTGCAAAATATCCTTCGTACACACTCTCCGGTTCATCACCCCCGCCTGCCATTTTTATTTTGTTGATAAAAGACTCTGCCCCGGCATAGTCTGTTTCGAAGTTGTTGAACTGGAACCAAACACTGTCAACATGATGGTCGCCATACGTTGCAATGGAAAGGCGAAGTTTTTTGAACTTGCTTATTTCTGCGATGATATCAGCGAGTCCTGCCTTTAATTGAGCGTAATCGTCACTCATACTTCCTGTCACATCAATAAGAAGCATTAAATCCGCCCGATCTTCTCCATGCTTTTGAATGATGGTTTTGATGGCATCATTAAGTTCACGCGCACTAACTATTTTTATCAGTGATCCTCCGCTTTCATTGGCAATTGTGCTGAAACTTTTGGCTGCTGAGGGACTAAAATCAAAATATTGATGGAGGGTTCTCAACTCAGGATCCGCGTTCATCATAGAATCCCACGAGGCAAGTTGTGCCGCGTAATCTTCCTTTGATGGAGAGGAGTTGTTTGTTTCAACGTCAACAACTTCTTCTGATACCGGAGAAATTTCGACATGGTCGAATTCGGGGTTACAGGAAAGAAGGATACAACTTAGCAGGAGGGCGAAAAATGGCTTCATACCCCTTTAACGCAAAAAGTACTAAAATGATACAACCCAAATTTGGGTTGTGAGTTATAAGTTATGGATTGATGACTAAATCAACAATCATAAATCACAAATCATAAATTTTCGTAGACGATAGCCAAGCCCTGCCCAACTCCAATACACATGGTGGCTAAACCATAACGTACGGAATCCCTCTTTTGCATTTCATGGAGCAGGGTGGTGCTGATGCGGCTTCCGCTGGCACCAAGGGGGTGACCGATGGCGATGGCTCCACCGTTTACATTGACGATGTTGGGGTCGAGGTTCAAGTCGCGGATGCAGGCGATGCTCTGGGAAGCAAAGGCCTCGTTCAATTCAACCAAACCCAGGTCGTTGGCGGTGATGCCGGCGCGTTTCATGGCTTTTTGGCTTGCGGGTACCGGACCTACACCCATGATTTCCGGGTCTACCCCGGCTGCGCCAAAGGACACAAAGCGGGCAATGGGTTTCAGCTTGAATTTTTTAACGGCCTCTTCCGAAGCCAGGATAAGGGCTGCGGCACCGTCATTTAATCCGGATGAGTTCGCGGCGGTGACACTTCCGTCTTTTCTAAAAGCCGGTTTTAAGGCGGCCAGCACATCCATTTCCGAAAGACGCGGGTGTTCGTCTTTGTCAAAGATCAATGCCTCTCCTTTGCGCTGGGCGATGGAGTAGGGGGCAATTTCATTTTTAAATTTACCGGCTTTATGGGCCTGGTTGTATTTTAATTGCGACTGATACGCAAAGGTATCCTGGGCTTCCCGGGAAATATTCCAGCGGTCGGCTACATTTTCAGCTGTTTCCCCCATGGTAAAAGGGTAATACAGTTCGGAAAGTTTCGGATTGGTAAAACGCCAGCCTATGGTGGTATCGTAAATCTCGGGGGCCCTGTCAAAAGGCTTGTAGGTTTTTGCCATGACAAAAGGAGCCCGGCTCATGCTTTCCACCCCTCCTGCTATGTAGATATCGCCCATCCCGGTTTGGATCCCTTGTGCAGCTTGTATGATGGATTGGAGTCCGCTGGCACAGAGCCTGTTCACCGTAATACCCGGCACGGAGGTAGGCAATCCCGCCAGCAACAGGGCCATACGCGCCACATTCCGGTTGTCTTCCCCGGCCTGGTTAGCAGCGCCGAAGATCACGTCTTCCACAAGGGCATAATCGATCCCCGGGTTTCTTTCCATCAGCGACTTGATCGCAAAAGCGGCAAGGTCATCCGGGCGTTCTGTTGCGAGGGTTCCGGCATATTTTCCAACCGCGGTGCGCACGGCATCGATCACATAGACTGTTTTCATCGGGGCAAATTTAAGGGGATTAAGGGAAAGGCAAAGGATGTATTTGGACCATAGACTCCGCCTTTGCTCATAGGTATTCGATTTATCCGCTTGATTATGCAGAGCTACGGCGGACGCGGCATAGACCATAGCTGAGTTTATTTGGACAAAATCGAATGTTATTGCCTCACTCCTTTGTACGATAGAGGTTGATGTATAAGCCGAAATTAATGGTAAGGAGTCTGGGGGAAAAGGTGCTTTTAAGGTAGGAAGAGCCCGTGTTATTGGATAGGGTAAATTCTCCTGAAGAGAGTTTTTCAGGAATCATATTATACGTTACACTTAATCCTACTCCTGTGCGATTTCCGGGGCTAGCAATAGCGGAAAAGCGGAGGAAGAAGTTAATATGATCTTCAGAAGTGGTAGTATAGGATGAATTTAATTCAGGTTGGCTGTATGCCGGATCCCAGGATAAGCTCAGTGAAGTTTGAACTGCATCAAGTCCTCTATGCATAGTGTAGGAAAACCCCGTCCCAAATTCGAGTCGGAGAAAATTTTTATAATGTTGCGAGAGCCCATATGCAGCAGAAAATGTTTTTTGCTTGAATTGAATGCGTTGGATCGACGGATTGATTTGCACCCCCTCGAGGCCATGATCCCATTTATGCAATAATGTCGCGTATTCGTATTTGTTGATCGTGAATCCCAAATCCACGGAGCCTGTTAGATTCCCGAACCCAAGTTCTTTAGAAAAGTACCTGAGTTGCAATCCGCTATGGATATTACTGTAAAGCGTTTGTGTTGAAGTAAGCCGTAAATCGATGGGCCTGGTTTGGTTTAAAGAGGGAACCAAATAGAGCACCCGTTGACCAAAAGACTGAACGCTCATTGATAACAGGCTAAGGAGAAAAAAGTACTTTATGACTTGCTTCATTTTCGCTTTCTAAGATAGGCTCCAAAATGCAATTCAATTCCGGGATGGAACAAAAAGCGATTTCCTGGTCTTGATGAAGTGCTGAGTCCGTAACTCACATTGCCTTCGACAAACAGGTATTTCCAAAATCCGGTTTGATAGCCCAGTCCAACATGGGCGATTCTTGTTATTGTGAAATAACTGTATAAATCATTTTTATGATAGGAGCCCTTACCATAGTTCAATAAAAAGAGGGCATAAGGCCCGCATAATGCGTGTTTATGTGAGTAGAAATAATAGCGGGAACTAATATTGATTTGCGGCAGAAAGATTAAACTGTACTCTGGAATTCCTAAATTTTGTTTGCTGATATTAGGTCCCAATTGAAACTGAGCGGCCAAACTAAATCGTTCGGAAAGTTTTTTTTCCCAAACAACGTTGAAGGTTCCAATTCTTACATTCCTTCTGAGGCTATCGTCATCATTGCATCGTTTGTGAAATACCTGGCTATTAGCGGTTTGATTCGCAAGTGTCAAGAGCAAAAATAGAATACAACAGGAAAAGTATGTAAAACCCGGTTTATGCATAACACCACAAAGTACGATAAGAAAATTAGAAACGGGTCTTAGTTAGGAACGTAAAGAATGTTTTGACCAAAGACCATGGACCATGGCAAGAAGGATCATCTTACTTTTCGAACTCTGTATAGAAAGAGGCCTGCGATCATAAAGAAAACCATAAGTGCCAACACGGATTCACGCATACTGTAATGGTGGTCGATGAGGCCATAGATCAACAAGCCGATGACGATGCCGATCTTTTCGGTGACATCATAGAAGCTGTAATAGGAGGCGGTGTCATGTTCGCGGTTGAGCAGGCGGGTGAAGGTGGCCCGGCTTAGGGATTGAACGCCGCCCATCACCCAGCCGACGATAGCGGCAATGATATAGAATTGATAATGTTCCGTGATAAAATAAGCACCGATACAAATGCCTATCCATACCAGGGTAGAAAACCCAAGCATAGGGATATTCCCTTTTTTATTGGCCGCCCAGGCGAAAAAATAAGCGCCCGGAATGGCAACAAGTTGAATAAGTAAAACAGTAATGACAAGTTTGGCCTGGGGCATATTCAGCTCTTTTTTTCCAAACAAAGCGGCTACAAACATGACCGTTTGTAAGCCCATGCTTAGAAAGAAAAAAGCCAGCAAATAGCCCCGCAGTTTGGGTTGAACCTTCAGGTCGTGGAAAACCCGTTTGAGTTCAGAAAATCCATTGAGCAGGAGGTGGCTTGTAATTTTACGTTTATGGGTGGTTGAAGGCAGATTCGCAAAGGTTATCTGGGCAATACCTGCCCACCAGACCCCAACCGTTAAAAAGGCGATACGCACGGCCGTGGCGCTATTCGTGATACCAAACCACTCGGGTTTTTGGATCATCATCAGGTTGATAATGAGCAGAAAAACACTGCCCCCGTAGCCCATGGCATAACCTTTTGCACTCAGTTTTTCAAAACGATCAGGTGTACAGATCTCGGGCAAATAGGAATTATAGAAGACAAAACTCCCTGAAAACCCGATCGTTGCTCCCATAAATCCGAAGATGGCGAGCTCGGGATTGCTTCCATCAAAAAAATAGAGGCTGGCGCAACTGAGGGCACCCAGGTAAACAAAAAACTTCATAAAACTGCGCTTGTTCCCAGTATAATCCGCAATGCCGGAGAGGATAGGCGACAGGATGGCAATGATCAAAAACGCAGCAGAGAGCGCATATTCGTATAAAGCGGAATTCTTTAATACAAATCCAAAAAAGTACACCTTATCATACACCACATCCCCAGCCGCATTCCGGATGCTGGTCATGGATTCATAAAAGGGAGGGAAAATGGCTGTTGCAATGCACAAGGAATAAACCGAATTGGCCATGTCGTACACGGCCCAGGAGTTCATGGTGCGTTTGTTGTTTTTGACGATCTCGCTCATTTGCGGGGAGCAAGATATTGAATTAAAGTTCCAAATGCCAAAATCCAAATTCCAATTTGGTTAGGCTAAGTACTTGAGTTCAAATGGTGAGGAGTTGAGGAGTTAAGGGGGTGAGGAGATTGGAAATGAGTTGAATCTTCAGGGTCCGTCATGCTTAGCGCGTCCGCCGAAGCTTTTCAGCGAAGGCGGAGCGAAGTCGAAGTGCGACGGACTGTGCAGAAAATTCAGATGGAAAGAGGGAGAATACTTTTGCCTCTATTTTTTCTTCTGCTCCCTTTTTATCTGTTTTTCGATTTGTATGGCGCGCTTGAGCCGGGCATCGGAGCGCGCACTTGTGATAGCATTTCCTCCTACGATCATCTCACCTTCATGAAGTGGTGCGGTGGAAGGTGTAAATTTTTTTGTCATTTATTGTTCGTTCTTCCTCTAACGAATATACCGATGGGATTTTGAACTTCGCTAATGCTGCCGGGCTAGTCAACAAGTACACCCGCCCCTGCGGGGCTGAAGGTTTTTTAGGGGGGCTTTTTTCCCCATGACTGGCGTCATGGGTTAGAGGATGTCCTTTCAGGACCGGGGAAGGAAAAGTTCCAATAATTAAGTTCCAAATCCCAAAAAAAGCTATATATCATATTTGTTATTGGATTTTGGAACTTGGGATTTTTGCCGTCACCTCAGAACCAACTACTACATCTCATTTAATCTCGAACGATAGAATAAAAATAAAACATATACGCAACCTTAAAAAACCACAGCTTTGGTGCTTCTGAAATCGAGTAGGTTTTGGTCTGTGTACTATTGCTGAGCTCAACCTTGTAATTAATTGTCGGGCCATTAAAAAAGGTGCGTTCTATCCCTATACCTATGCTGTGGTATTTTTTTGATTCGGCATTTGTTTTAAACGTATAGGCCAGTCCGCAGTTAAGTTCGAGACCATATTTTGCCTTGTAATCGGGCTTACTTCCCGTAAATTCATACAGCATCGTATCATTACCCTGATAGTCTGCCGACCAGTTGCTGCTGCTCATGTACACCTTAGGTTTGAGTATACTGGCATTCACCCCCAATTGAATTTCAAAAAATCGGTTGTCGGAAATAGAAAATGTACGGGATATTAATAATGGAATCTGGAGTACGTTATTTTTCATTCCCAATTTAAAACTCCCCGAATGCCTGAGATCGGGAAAATAAAATTCAATATGTTCAATGAAAGATGGTTTTCTGATGAGATTCAGTCCGGTGTAAAGGGAATATTTCGGATTGAGCTGATACCTCAACGAAGTAGTTATGCCTGATCCCAATCTAACGACAGGTGAATTAACACCCGTTTCTAATTTTTCAGGCACGGAATAACCAAGGGTAAGGCCTACACCAAATTCGAGAGGTTGGGAAATAGTCGTTATGGAAATCAAGAGGCAGGCCACGAATAGACAGGTTCTCATACAGTGGAATCCTAAGCAATTTATCACATTTACTTCACCCTTCGACACGATGTGCAAATTCTGCCAGGTCTGATGATTCGACTACTTGTTACCGATGACGGACTCTAGAGTTTCGTCTGGCCTATCCTTCGGCAAGCTCAGGATGACGGCCTCCGGGATTAGTTAGCCAATCCCTGGCACGCAAACTATGATGGGTTAACCATGTTGTCAAATTTTGCATGTTCGCACTAAGGTTCTCCATCAGGGTGACACTATTTTTTGACAGACTCTCCATCCGAACCAAAATCTGTCCTCCCTACTTCCCTACCTCCAATCCTCCCTAAGCTATCTTCGCTCCCTCGCTCCCCCGCTCTGGCCGAAGGCCCGCTCTACGCTACTTTAAGCTTATTCTTCTCCTTCTTGAGGTACTTCGTCACAAACCCCGCATCCACCACGATATGTTCTTTGTTTCCTTCCGGAGCATCGTACATCAGGTCCAGCATTACAGCTTCACAAATACCACGGAGTCCGCGGGCGCCGAGTTTGCTTTCGAAGGCGTGGTCGACAATGGCGTCGATGGCCTCTTCGGTAAATTCGATGGTATGGCCTTCCATTTCAAAAAGGCGTTTGTACTGGCGGATCAGCGCATTTTTAGGCTCGGTAAGGATACGTTTCAGGGAGTTTTTGCTCAGCGGATTCAGGTGGGTGAGCACGGGCAAACGACCGATAATTTCGGGAATAAGTC
>JAKFCJ010000095.1:0-9789 GCA_036676705.1 Bacteroidota bacterium | reverse complement strand
CGTTATCCATACCGCAGCCATGACCAATGTTGACCAGTGCGAATCCGAAAAAGAGGCGTGTTGGGATTTGAATGTTCATGCCGTTACTGCTATCGTTGATGCCTGCAATGCCGTGAATGCCCACCTTATCCACCTTTCCACCGATTTTATCTTTGACGGAAAAGCCGGTCCCTATAGCGAGGAAGCGCTTCCAAATCCGATCAGTTACTACGGCGAATCCAAACTGGCAGGGGAGAAGCTCGTTCAGGAAAAAGCGCATAATTGGGCCATCGTGCGCACCGTTCTGGTTTATGGAATTGTGAACGACATGAGCCGGAGCAATATCGTGCTTTGGGCCAAAGGAGCACTCGAGTCGGGCAAGGCCATCAATGTGGTGACTGATCAGTTTCGCTCCCCGACCTTGGCCGAAGATCTGGCCATGGGCTGTCGCCTGATCGAAAAACAGGAAGCAAAAGGCATCTTCCATATATCTGGCAAAGATTTTATGTCGGTTTATGAACTGGTAGAACGCGTGGCTAAGTTCTGGCATCTTCCCATGGATAAAGTGAATCCCAGCGACTCTTCCGGCATCAACCAGCCGGCAAAGCGTCCCCCGATCACCGGGTTTATCATCAACAAAGCCGTTCGTGAACTGGGCTATGCACCCCATAGTTTTGAAGAGGGAATGGCTGTCTTGAAAGGCCAGTTGCTTTCAAATACCAATTAAGTATTGTTAAGCACAAGAGCACGGTAATTCTGACTGAAAATTCAATATTATTAACCAGAATTTAAAAGATAAGGATAAAGTATTGGCGATTTTCGGCCCTAAGAAAATCTATGTACCAAACCGATGTTTCGAACCTTATCCCTGTCGCTGATTCTTAGTGTTGTTCTGTTATGCTTTTTACCTTCCTGTTTTAAATCCTATAGTCCGGGCCTGACGACCTACGGCACCAACCAGGCATTCATCAGCGTGGATAACCGCTTCAAGGCGGAAAAACTCCATGATACCTGGCCGGAAGAAGATTTTTATGGAAACGAAACAGAAATTTTCGTAGAGTTCTACCTGGAAGACGCCACCACGAAGAAAAAGGCCAAAAAAACTTCCGGCCCCAAGCCCAAAAAGCAAAAAGAACTGGATCCATCCTTAAAAACCAACCTGAAGGCCAAAGTCACCTATTACCATTCGGTACTGGCCATCAAGGATTTTGTCGACTTTTCTGACGGCATTTATTACAACGACATGATGAAAGTATCCCCGGTTTACCTTTCGTACGATGCGCATATGGACAAAGTCCACTGGTCGCGGATCACCTCGGTATCTTCCTCCTATGAGGTCGACGGACTTTATTATTCCGATGCCCGTATAAAATATTTCAATGCCGATATTCCCGCCAGGGGAACGGAACTCCACTATACCTACACCGTTACCTACGAAAACATCAATTACCTCACTAACCTCTTTTTTCTGGATGGCCTTCCTACTGCAAAGAAGAATATCACCTTCCAGATCCCCGATTGGCTGGAAATGGAAGTGATCGATAAAAACCTCGAAACCTTCGGGATCAGCAAAAGTACCAAACGGCCCAGAAACAGCCGTATCAGTGAATTCAGGGATATTTTGAATATGGAAGACCCGGATGCCGGGGGGGAAGAAGAAGAAGAAACGGGAAACAAGAAAAAACGGAAAAAGCGGGTAAAATATACCTACCAGCAATACGAGGCCACCAACCTTCCGGCCCAAAAACGGGAGGTCCTGGCAGCAGGTCCTACGCACAACCAGCCCCATGTGCTTTTATCGCTGAAAAAATACACTGACAATGCGGGCAAAGAACAAAAGTTACTTGCCACCCTGCCCGACCTCTATGCCTGGTACCGCTCCCTTGTGGTGGATGTAGATAACGACACGGCTGCAGTAAGTGCCAAAGCCAGGGAAATTGTGGCCAATGTACAGGGCGATGAAGAAAAGGTAAAAGAGCTCTTTTATTGGGTCCAGGATAATGTACGCTATATCGCCTACGAAGACGGTTTAGCCGGCTTTAAACCCGAAGCCTGCCAAAAGGTCTTTGCGAACCGCTATGGCGACTGCAAAGGCATGGCCAACCTGCTTGCCCAAATGCTGCGAAGTGTGGGCTACGATGCCCGCCTTACCTGGATCGGTACCCGCAGGATCGCCTACAATTACACGGAACCGAGTCTGGCGGTCGACAACCACATGATCTGTACCCTCATTCTCAACGGTACCCATTATTTCCTTGACCCTACCGAAGACTTCATCGCCTTTGGCGACTATGCCCACCGCATACAAGGAAGGCAGGTGTTGATCGAAAATGGCGACAGCTTTCTGGTCGATACCATACCGAACCTGAGTTATGAAAGGAACCGGGACGAAAAAACAGAGACCTTAAAACTGGTGAACAATGACCTGGTCGGTAACGTTCAACTTACCTTCCGGGGTGAGAGCAAAACAAATATTCTGCGTTATTACCACGGGGTAAAAAGCGACCGGAAATCAAATGCCCTGGAACGTTTTCTGAACGATGGAAATATCAACCTGAAAGTATCGGAGATCAGGCACAATGAACTTTCTGAACGCAATAAGGACATTGACTTCAGCTACAAGCTAAATGTGAAAAACAGGGTCTTAAAAAGAGGATCTGACTGGCTGGTCAATCTCGACTGGGAAACAGAGCTCAAAGGGCTGGAACTGGATTCGACGCGGATCTCCGATGTAGACTTCGGCTACAAAATGTTCAGCAACAAAACCTGCCGGGTTGAATTTCCGGCCAATACCAGGGTCCGCTATATGCCGGCAAAACTGGATGTGACCAATGCCGACTACCGCATCCTTATGGAGTATAAGATGGAAGGAAATACGCTGGTTTATAGCAAACAGATCATTTTTTACGATGGAAAAATTCCCGCCAAAGGGACCAAAGAATGGAGTGAGGTATATAAGCTGATGAGCCGGTTTTATAGTGATTACGTAGTCTTAAGCAGCAACTAAGCCATGAAAAAGATATTCAGTTTAGCGCTATGTTTCCTGTTTTCCCTCGGACTGGCTTATGCGCAGGAAAAAAAGGAGAAGAAAGAAGTCTGGGAAAAGGCCATGGAAAAGGCGATGCGGAAAATGACTTCCAAGCTCGACGACGATCCCCGCTTCACTACCATGACTGCCCCTGAAAAATGGGAGAAAGAGTCGGCCGTTATCCTCATGCATTTCCTGAAGATCACCAAAGGAAAAGACAAAAAAGGAGGAGGAGCCATTCCCGGTGAATATTCACGCATCTACGAACGTACCCGCATCCTGCTCAATGATCAGTTCGCGATCAACGACTTTTCAAGCTTCAATCTCACGAAATACGAAATTCTGGAGATCACGGTGATCAAACCGGACGGGTCCAGGGTGGTTTTTGATAAGTCGCGTGCGGTTAAGGCTGATATGCGTTTGGAGGACCACCTGATCCTTACCGATCTAAGCATTACCACCAGCACTAAAATTCCGGTTCCCGGACTTGAACCTGGTGATATCATTGAGATCGAGCGTTTTAGTGAAAACCTGGTCGAATCGGGTGAGCAGCTGTTTCGCATCGGGTCCGGTAACCTCTTCCATGTATTTCCTTTAAATGAAGTGTATCCGGTTTACCATCGCATCATCGATATCGAACTCGAAGACCCTTTCCGCCTCAACTGGCGTTCCATGAATGGAGCCCCGGATATCCAATTAGTTAAACAAAAGAAAAAACTGGCCACCTACCGCTTCGAAGACAGCCTGCGTATCCGGAACAAGGCCGAATTCTGGGCTCCGGGAACCCTCAAAAACCCCTTTGTGAAATTTGCCATCGCACGCTTCCATAAAAATGTCATGTACGGAGAAGTGGTAAGCAAAGAAAGGGAGCCCTTAAAAGAGATCAAACCCGAACATCTTACGGGATTTATTCATAATGTTCATAAGGATCAGGAAAATTCACATTCCTTTATCTACCGCGACTTCATTATGGCCCACAGGGAGGTGAACCTGAATGATGATGAGGTGTTTGTAAAGAAGTTCTATGAATATTACCGCGCCCATGTTTACGTGGACGTGCTGGAACCGGATGAGGTAATGAACAATATCCAGTTTATCAAAGTGATGCGCCGGGTATTGGAAAAGCGCAAGATCGAATACGAATATATCCTTGCGGTCCCCAAAAATTTAGGGAAACTCAATGAGGCCATTTCGCTCAATGAATTCACCTGGGCGCTGCGCATCAAAGAAAGCGGACTCATCATCAATGCCTTTAATGCCTGGTCGAATTTGGGAGAGATACGCCAGAGTATTTATGGAACGGAAGTGTACGTTATCCAGCCTTCGAAGAAAAAAAGCAAAATAACGGTCGACACCGATCAGTTGCCTGAAGACAAGCCCGAAAACAACCACTATCATTTCCTGATCAAAGCCCGTTTTGATTCGACCTTTACCAAACTTCAGGTAGAAAGAACGAACAGCCTGAAAGGATATGCCCGTTACACGTTTTCTGACGATATGCCCATTACCGTTTTTGAAGAGGACATCGCACTCCTGCATGGCGACATGGATCTCAAATTGAATGTCCCGATCCAGTACTATGAAGACATTTCTAAACTGGAACACCAGGATGAAATGGACAGGATGGAGGAGTCGTTTTTTGAAGAGATCCGGCGTTCGTCGTGGGAAAACATGAAAGAGCAAATGGCCAATAAACACTTCAAAGTCGAAACGTATTCCCAACTGGAAGTGATCGGGAGTGGCCGTTTTGGAGAAACAAACGAGCTGGTTTTTGAAGAGAAATTTGAGCTCAGCGGCATATCAGCCAGGGCCGGAGAGTATTATGTAGTGGACCTGGGCAGGCTCCTGGGAGAACAAATGGAGATCATCGACAGCGAAGACAGCATCCGTACCCAGGATATCTACATTTCCTACCCGAGAAGGATCGAATACGAACTGAAATTTGAGATCCCGGGTGGAATGAAAGTCGATGGTGCCGAAAACTTCAATGTAAACGTTCAAAACGAAGCCGGTTCCTATGTTGTCACGACCGAAGTAAGGGATGGATTACTGATCGTAAAGGCCGTTAAGACCTACAACAAAGATTTTATGGACAAAAACGAATGGAACAAAGTGCTCAATTTTGTGAATGCCGCCAGTGACCTGAATAATAAAAAAATCATTCTAAGCCGCTAAGAGTATGAAAAAAATATTCTTTATCATCCTGTTTTTAAGTAACGGAATTCAGTTTGCACAGGCCCAGAAACGTATTGGATTACAACTGGGTTTCGTACCGGTCTCAACACTGGAATTAGACTACCTGGATAAGGACCGCTTTAAAGCGGTCAATTACCCCCAGGTGGGGATCTGTTACCAACGTTGGGTAAGCGACCGTAGGTTTGTAACACGGAGCCTCGTTTTGGAGAATTTTAGAAGGATCGATAACAGCCCCGTTTCCGAATACCGTCGTGATAGTCATTTAGGGGTTTTGCATTATTTCTACGGTAACGGTTTTTACCTGAATCACAAGGAGTTTGAAGATGATTTTGCCAGCTATATTTCACCCTGTTTAGGTTTGGGAGCATATATCTACAAGGAGACGGAATATGACGCCGGGTCAACGAAGGGAATAGTAACTGAAAACTACTGGGATGGATTTATGAGCTTTTCACTCGGTTACGGGATCGAAAAGTCCCTGAACAGAAAATGGCTGCTTAATACTTCCGTAGACGGACATATGCAAATGTTCGAACACAATCCGTTCTACGTTTCCGTATCCTGCCGATTGCTTTACAGGGCATATTAGTCAGCCTCTTTCCGCACAAAACGAACAACCCGGACAATCATTTCCTCCGAAACAGGAGCATAATGGTCGTATTGTGCAGGTCCCTTAAGCCCTTTACTCGGAAAAAAGCCATGGCCCAATCCGGGAAATGAGGCGTAGTAGGTCTTTTTTCGCTTTTTCAATTCGTTTTGCCAGCGAACATATTCTCCGAATGGAACCTGATAATCATCGTCTGCCTGGAGGACCAGGGCATAACCGGGATATTTCTTCAGGCTATCCACCGCATGATAATTCAGGATGTCCATCCAATAATGGGCATTGAGCTGCAGCGGGAGCCAGTTGGATTCACTCTCAAGGCTGAATTCCGGAGAACGTAAATAGGCGATCTCCTCCCGGGTATCATTCAAGGCCCGGTAATAGGTGCCGCTGCTGTCCAGTGCATCCAGGTATTCCATCTGGTAAAGGACCAAACTGTCCAGAGGTTGGACAGGCGCTGCCGCCATGATAATTCCCCTGAGTTTTCCGCTCCCTAAAGCAACCCTCGGGGCAAGCAGGGCTCCTAAACTGTGTCCCATTAAATAGAGCCGCGTAGAGTTGATCTGTGGAAACAAGTCAAGTGTATCTATTGCAGCATACAGGTCATCCAGGTATTCCTCCTTAACGGTCAGTTCATCGCTGTTTTCCGCACTTTCCAGTCCGTAAACATAGGTGCGCTTATGGAACCTGTATACTGCGATGCCCTGGGAGGCAAGTCCATAGGCCAAATCCCGGAAAATGCGGTTCGGTCCCATTTTTTCGTCCATACCATTCGGGCCCGATCCATGCGAAAGGATAACAAGGGGAAAAGGACCCTTTCCTTTGGGCACACACAATTTTCCGGGAAGCGCATACTTTCCGCTTTGTAAGGTGAAACTGAGTTCCGTGAACAGGGAGGTATCCGCATATTCCGGGATCCGGTAGGGCGTTTTGTCGGTCGGTGCCTCAAAAAAGAATCCGATGATCCCTCCATCCGGTGCAAAACTCACTTTCAGGTCGATCGGTCCCTTGGCGAAGAGCAAACCGATATACAAACTGGGGCTCTCATATAAGTAACCCTGGGTATCCAGATAATTTCCAAGTTGTAAACCCAGTTCTACCTGCCTCCAGAGCGAACTGAGATCGGCCGGACTAATTTTCGAGCGGACCGAAGTATCCATGAGCGAAAAGGCTTTGTCCCCATCTTTTTGGATAAGGGCCTCAAGCAGGGCAAATCCATTCTGAACGGCTTTTTCTTCCGACTGTGCCCCTATGGAAAGCGCAAGGCCGAAGCATAGAGCGAAGATGACCAGCCTCATTGCAACTCCAGTGAATAGCCTTTTTTGCCGATGGAAAAGTTCAGGTGCTCCTGAAGGGTAGTGGCCATGGATATGCCCACAAAATCGGCGGCGATCGGGAATTTTTTATGGTTCCTGTCGGCTAAAACCGCTGTCCGGATCAAACTGCTGCCTTCGCGGATAAAGGCAGAAACGGCATAGACCATGGTTTTACCCGTGTTCAGCACATCATCCACGATGAGCACCGGTTTGTCGCGTAAAATGGCATCACCCTGCTTTAATTGGGTTCCTGCGGCACTGGGTTGTTGTTTATCGATTAGAATTTCGACCAAAATGCAGTGGATGGGACTGATCGCCTGAAGTTCCTGGCATAAAATTTTCGCAAGCGCGTAACCATTCCCGTTGATACCGGCAATAACCAGCTCTTTTTCTTCAAGAAAGGACTCATAGATCTGGAAAGCCAGCCTGTGGATTTTCTTCTGTATTTGGTCGTTGTTTAATACTAGCATGGGCGCAAATTCCCTTCAATATTAATAAAGTGGAGCCAATGGATTTGATTTTTGAAAAAAGAATTGCATTTTCCCTCGCGAAATGACGACCAATCAAGATTCCTGGGGAACCCGGGTAGGATTAATCCTCGCCATGGCGGGCAATGCCGTCGGGCTGGGTAACTTTCTCCGCTTTCCAGTTCAGGCGGTGCAGAACGGAGGCGGTGCTTTTATCATCCCTTATCTCGTATGTTTTTTATTGATGGGTATTCCCCTGCTTTGGGTGGAATGGTCAATGGGCCGTTTAGGAGGTAGCCGTGGCCACCATAGTACGCCCTTTATCATGGAAACCATGGACAAACGCAGGTTCTGGAAATACCTGGGCGTGTTTGGCATCTTTACGAATATTGTGGTGGCAGCCTATTACTGCTATATCGAATCCTGGACCATGTCCTGGGTTTACCATACCGTTGTTGGGACTTTTGATGGCAAAACACAGGGCGAAGTAGCCGGATTTTTCGCCAATTATGTGGACCTGAATACGTCGACTACCGGAATTCCTTACGAACCGGTCGTGTTTTATATCTTATGCCTTGCCCTGAATATCTATATCCTCAGCAAAGGGCTATCAGGAGGGATAGAAAAGGCGGCCAAGATCGGAATGCCGCTGCTCATCATCTTCGGGATCTTTCTTGCTTACAAGGGAATTACCCTGAAAGCAGGAGAGGATGGAGCCTTATTTGATGGAACCCTTGGGCTGAATTTCCTCTGGGAACCCCAGTTCGATAGTTTAACGAATTTAAATGTGTGGCTGGCCGCGGCCGGACAGATCTTCTTTACCCTTTCTGTAGGAATGGGAACGGTGCATTGTTATGCGGCCTATGTGAAGAAAAAGGATGATATCGCCTTAAATGCCATGACGGCTGGATGGACCAACGAATTTGTCGAAGTACTTCTGGGTGCTTCCATCCTCATCCCGATTTCCGTGGGTTACCTGGGTATAGAAAAGGTAGTGGAACTAACTTCTTCGGGTGGTTTGGGCCTCGGTTTTAAAACCATGCCTTACCTCTTTGAACAATGGGGAGATGTGATCGGAACCCTGGCCGGGGTTGCCTTTTTCGGACTGCTCTTTTTTGCGGGGATAACCTCCTCACTGGCCATGGGATCACCCTGGATCGGATTTATGAAGGATGAATTCAAATTCTCCCAGACTTCGGCAAGTTTGTCATTCGGACTGGTGGTTTTGGCCCTGGGACTACCTACCGTATTCCTCTTTAATTATGGCGTATTTGATGAATACGATTATTGGGTGGGAACGGTAGCGCTGGTCGTGTTTGCACTAACAGAGATCGTATTATTCTCCTGGGTTTTCGGACTCAATAAAGGCTGGAAAGAAATTACAAGCGGTGCCGATATGCGGGTTCCTGGAATTTACCGCTATATCATTAAATGGGTAACGCCCATTATGCTTATTGTTGTATTCATGGGGTCACTCATTACCCCTCAGGGCGGCGACTGGGGCGCATCCTTTAGCTCCCTGATAGAAGGAAATGGCTGGATATTCAGTGATGGAGCCATTATTGCCAAATTACAAAACCAGGATATTTATGCCAGCCTGGAAGCAGCAAAAAACACAGGAGACATGGAACAGGTAACCTTTTTAAAGGATAAACTGGGTTTTGTGAACGGGAGCAGGCTGTTCCTGCTCGTGGTTTATCTGCTGATATGCGGTATTGTTTATAAAGCTTACAGCAATAGAAAAAAAGAAGGGAGACCCGTATAATGACAACAAGTGCTTTTCTTATGATGGTTAGCTCCTCCGGAGTGATCCTCTTCCTGACTTTGTATTTTTTCTACCGGGTTCTACGTACGCCGAAGAAGAAGGAACCGGACAGCTATTCTGAGAACGATTAATTTATTACCCGGAATTTTACTAAATATCAAAAATAAAAAGCAAATTCGTATTCGGGAGATAATACAAAATGGCAAAGAGCATGACAAGTTCGGGCAAAAAACGCCTGTCCGCTTATGATAAACATGTGAAAAAACAAAAGCAGATAAAGTGGGCCTTTTATATAGGCCTGGGCTTGATTCTACTGGTACTTATCATATTAATTATATTGAATCCATTAGTTATAATATCTCTCAATCTCAAAATACCGATCCTCAGTTTATGACCATGCTTTTAAAGGGAGGGAAAACAAAGCTTCCTGGCTT
>JAKFCJ010000094.1:0-9789 GCA_036676705.1 Bacteroidota bacterium | reverse complement strand
TACCCTGAACAACGCACGAATAGCCTGGGAACAGGCATTTATGGATTTTCAGGCAGTCCGGGGATTTACTTTCGGTCCCGGTGAACAGGGGCTTATTGGCGATGTGAACGAAAATCTCGGTACCTGGCCGGTTGATACGGCCAAAGTGGAACAAAGGATACTCGCTGCCGACCTGGCCATGAACGATTTTCGCCGTGATACACGGGGATTGCTTGCCCTGGAATACCTGCTCTTCGAATCCAATGCTCTCAACCGCTTCCAGGGAGCTTTGGCGAACCTGAGAAAAGATTATTTGCTTGCTGTCGACCAGGATGTACGAACCTGGGCACAAACGCAACTGGCTGCCTGGACAAGTTATATTCCATCCTTTATTGCCGATGAAAGTAAAGCGGCAGGCAGTTCGACCTCTGAACTTTACAACCATTGGCTGCAGGATTTTGAGGGCATAAAAAATTTCAAAATTGCTTTGCCAGCAGGATTACGCGTAGGGCAAACACAAGCCGAACCCCACCTGGTTGAAAGTCGCTATGCACATCTTTCTGTACGTTCCATAAAAGTGCACCTCGCGCATATAGAAAACCTGTGGTATGGAAATGATATTGACGGATCAGCCGGCATAGGCTTCGACGATTACCTCGACAAGGTGGAAGGCGGAGCTGCACTGAAGCTTCAAACCACAACCCAATGGGAAGCCATCCATACCGAATTAGCCAAATTTCAGGACTCGGAGGATCTGGCGGTTTTGGTGGTACAGGATCCACAAAAGGTGAGCGCCCTGCTCAACGAATTGCAGAAAATGACCCGATTCCTCAAAAGCGACCTTTCATCCATACTTGGAATTGCCATAACCTATAGCAGCGGCGACGGCGACTAAACTCCATGAAACCAAAAGAGGTCCTCACATGGCTCAATGAACCCACCGCGATCGCTCCGCTGGCTGGTTTCCGGGTGCTGTTCGGACTGGCCATCTTTATCAGTACCCTGCGTTTTGTCCTGCTCGGCTGGGTAGAGGATCATTATATCCAGCCGCTTGTCCACTTTACCTATTTTGGTTTTTCCTGGGTAAAGGCCGGTCCTGCCTGGATCATGTATGGCGTCCATGGCATCCTGTTATTGAGTTCGATCGGGGTGATGCTGGGCTATCGCTATCGCCTGTCAGCCGTGCTATTGTTCCTGTGTTTTACCTATACCGAACTCATCGACCTGAGCTATTACCTCAACCATTACTATTATGTAAGCCTGGTTTGTTTGCTCCTGGTCTTTCTTCCCGCCCATGCGGCGTATTCCTTCGATATCAAACAAGGCAGACAAGTAGCTTACACCCATGTTCCCCGCTGGATGCCCCTGAGTTTGATGGGTATGATGGCCCTGGTTTATACCTGTGCCGGGTTAGCCAAGATCAACGAAGACTGGCTCATCCATGCACTTCCCTTAAAGATCTGGCTGCCCGCTTCCTACGACCTGCCCATACTCGGCCGCCTTTTCGCCTGGAAATATAGTCCCTGGATATTTAGCTGGGCCGGAATGCTTTACGATTGCACCATCGCCCTTTTTCTGTTCAACAGAAAAACCCGACCCTGGGCTTATTTGTCTGTGATCCTTTTCCATACCCTCACCGGCATTCTCTTTCAAATCGGGGTATTTCCCCTCGTGATGATGGCCGGAACCCTCATCTTCTTCAGTGCCGACTGGCAGACAAGATGGTTGTCACGCATTAGTCCATGGTCCATGGTCCATAGTCCATGGTCCAACGAAGACTGGTCTGGACTAAAATCCCGGTACTCCCTGACTGCCCGGTTATTCGCCCTATTCTTTGTCATCCAAGTCCTTCTCCCATGGCGTTACCTGCTTTACCCCGGTAACCTCTTCTGGACCGAAGAAGGCTACCGCTTTTCCTGGCGGGTCATGCTGGTTGAAAAAGCAGGGACAGCCCAGTTTTACGTGCAGGAGCAGGGGGCGGACAAGAAAGGTATTGTCGACAACAGCGAATTTTTAAACCTCCATCAGGAAAAACAAATGAGCTACCAGCCGGATATGTTGCTGCAATACGCCCGTTTCCTCCATGAGCATTATGAAAAACAAGGAATAAAAAACCCGGTGGTCACGGCCGAAGTTTACGTGACCATGAACGGCAGACCAAGTCATCTCTATATCGACAGCACTCTGGATCTGGCTCAGCTTCAGGACGACTGGAAGCCGAAAACCTGGATTAAACCCTACCCATGGAAAGACTAGGTGTCCTGTTTTTTTCAGCTCTCCTGTTCCTGGGTGGATCGCTCAGGGCGCAAACAGGCAGTATTTCAGGATATATCACCTGTTCCGACTCATCTCCCTGCGGCGATGCCATGATCATGCTGGAGCATAGCGGGATTTATTCCGAACCGGATGAAAGGGGTTTTTTTAGTCTGGCGAATATTCCTTATGGAAACTACAACCTGATTGCTTTTGCGTATGGATACCAGACCTACATGCAGGCCATCCGGATCGACAGTTCCACACAAACGATCTCCATTCAGCTTACGGCGCTCGCAAGGCAGTTCGATCCCGTGGTGGTTCAGTTTGAGCGGGCACGCAGCCTGGGGATCAGCCGCAAAAAAAATGTGGAAGGAGCCAATCTTTATGCCGGGAAAAAGACAGAAGTGGTGCAATTATCGGATATACAGGCTAACCTTTCAACCAACAATGCCCGGCAGGTTTTTGGCAAAATAACCGGACTCACCATTTGGGAATCGGATGTAGCCGGATTGCAGCTGGGAGTTGGGGGAAGGGGACTGAGTCCGAATCGTACAGCCAACTTTAATACCCGCCAGAATGGCTATGATATCAGCGCCGATGCCCTCGGTTATCCGGAAGCCTATTATACCCCGCCAATGGAAGCCCTGGAACGGATCGAAGTGTTACGCGGTGCCGCTTCGCTACAATATGGAACCCAGTTCGGGGGCATGCTGAATTTTGTGACCAAACAAGGTCCAAGCGACAAACGCTTCGAGGTTAGCAGCCGACAAACCCTTGGTTCTTATGGCTATTTCGGGTCCTTTACCAGTTTGGGTGGTACACTGGACAGGGGCCGTTTTAATCACTACAGCTATATCCAATACAAACGGGGAAATTCCTGGCGCGAAAACAGCGGTTTCGAGGCTGTTACGGGTTCAGTCAGGTTGAACTGCCAGGTCTCCAAAAAATGGCAGCACCAGGTGGAGTATACCGGCATGAACTACCTGGCCCAACAGGCAGGAGGACTCACCGATGCTGCATTCAAAGAAGACCCGCGCCAATCATTCCGTAGTCGCAACTGGTTTCAGGTAAACTGGAACCTGGCGGCCTGGCAGGTGCAATACCGTCCGGATTCTGTCAACCTGATCGAAATGCGGGTGTTTGGCCTGCTGGCTGACCGGAGTTCACTGGGAAACCTGGAACGTATCAACCGCATGGACCTGGGTGGAAACCGAAACCTGATACAGGGAGAATTTGCCAATATCGGTCAGGAAATCCGTTGGCTCCGGACATTTACATGGCTGGGAAAGCCCCAGTTTAACCTGTTGGGTTATCGCATATATTCCGGTCATTCGAAAGCCAGGCAAGGCGATGGAAACGATGGAAACGGGGCTGATTTTTACTTCCTGCATCCCGATGACCTGGAAAACAGCGATTACCGTTTTTCCAATACCAACCTGGCCCTTTTTTGGGAGCAGGTGATTCAGCTAAGTACCCGTTTAACGGTAAGTCCTGGGGTGCGTGCTGAATACATCCGTACCGCAGCTTCAGGTTATTATAAACTCCGCGTATTTGATGCGGCCGGGAATCTGGTCGTCGATGAAAAGATCCGTGATGCCCGTGACCGCGACCGGAGTTTTGTGATCGCCGGAATTGGTGGTCAGTATAAGCTGAGTTCAAAGGTGGAGGTTTATGCCAATATCAGCCAGAACTACCGGGCCATCAACTACACCGATCTCCGTATCAGCAATCCCGGATTTCGGGTAGATTCGAATCTCAGGGATGAACACGGTTTCACCGCAGATCTGGGAATACGCGGAGAAAAAGCAGGTTTATTTATTTATGAACTGACCGGCTTTTATCTGAAGTACAATGGCCGGATCGGTCAGGTGTTGCGGGCCGGAGAATCGCCTCTTTACCTGGATTACCGCTTCCGTACCAATGTGGCCGATTCGCGCACCTATGGCGTGGAGGCGATGGGAGAGCTGAACCTGTTCCGCTTGCTCAAAAAACGGAGCTTACGTTTTCAGGACCTGAATCTTTTCGTGAATATGGCCTTTACCGATGCCCGTTATCTGGCCCCCGAACAAAAAGCGATCGATCAAAAGCAGGTGGAAATGGTTCCCGGCATGTTGCTGCGAAGCGGGTTGAGGTACCGCTGGAAGTATTTCCGTTCCTCCCTGAATTATTCCTATACCGCTTCGCATTTCAGCGATGCTACCAATTCTGAATGGACCAGCAGTGCGGTAGAAGGACGTATTCCCGCTTATGCGGTACTTGATTTTTCGGCAGGATTGAAAAAAGGAAAATGGAGCGTGGACCTCAGCGTGAATAATGTGCTTAACACAAAATATTTCACCCGACGGGCCGATAGTTATCCCGGACCGGGAATCATTCCTGCTGAGGCGAGGGCGGTGTATCTGACGCTTGGTCTCACCCTCGGTAAATAAAAAAAGGAGGGCTATTGACCCTCCTTCTCCCTGAAAACAGGTGAATTATTTTCTGTCTGGCAAATGCATTTTATGGCAGCGCATAAAAGCTTTGAACTGTTCCGGGCCAAGAATGTGTTGAACTTTAGTCAGGTAGGCTTTGTAACAATGTTGGATCACATCCATATGCATATGTTTCAGCTTTTGGTTCTGCATTTTATATTCATGACGCAGTTTTTCCATGGCAGCTTTAAACTCCCGTTCACTCAGGCGTTCTGAACGGAATGCTTCAATAAGCTCGCTCCTTTTGTGCTCCATTCTTTCATGCAGTTCGCGGTGTGCCCGGCGCATTTTTTCCATGGCAGCCTGACGGCAGTGGAGGTAGTCTTTCCAGGCCGCGAGTAATTTGGCTTTTTGTTCACGGCTAAGTTCAAGGGTACTGTCGGGGTGGCAACGAACAGGTTTTTTACCTTCAAATTCTTCGGCACCGAGTGGTTCTTCATCTAAAAAGGAAGGAATCCCTTCATTTTCCATATAAAAGGCCTCTGTCCCGGTACCACCGAAAACTTCCATGTTATCAAAAGCGGCAGGAATTTGGTCAGCAAATCCCTCAGGGGTTTCAAGGCTCGTATTCACGTCATTTTGTTCCGGGTTTTCTTCGAAACAATCGAAATGCTTCTCTTTTTGGCAAGAGCCGAGACCTACCACCAATACAAAGGCAAGTAGGGGCAAATAGCTTGATTTTTTCATGGTCAGGTTTTTTTTGCTATAGGATGTACCCAATTGCAAATGGTTTAATACAAGCAAGCTAGTGTATAAATTCAATTAACTTTCCGCATTGGGAAATTAATCGTGTTCACTTTTCCATCGACCTTGCCTGAAATTCCCGCCATCAGTGAATCATCGGAAATTCGTTGGTAGCTGATCAATGTAGGAAAGTCATGAAGTACGTTTTCAAAGCTCAGGGCACTGTCGGAAAGGGATTTTAAGGTAAACGTAACAGCAGAATCGCCATTTTGACCTACCACGGTTGGAATGTAATGGAGCGTGTTGTTTTTAGCTAAAAGTTGAATGGACTCAAAATACTGGGTGTCCTTTCCATCCACGGCATAACTTTTTCCAAGCAATAAAGTGTCATTCTTTTTGGTCCAGGCCTCATAATAATTTCCTTGCGGACCTTCGATCTCCCAGGTGCCGATCAACCATTCGGTACCGGATAAAAGAGAAGTTTTATCCGAACAGGAAAAGAAACAGACCATGCCTCCAAGTAGGAGTGTGAAAAAGATTCTCATCCTGCAGTCTCACCCTCACTAACCTCTTTCAATAACTTAAACGCCTTGGGCCACATGTCCTTCATCATGTCTTCCCATTCTTCCGGGGTATCCAGGCTTAGCTTAAACAGGGTTTGCTCCGGACCGACACGCTCCAGCGTATAGTTTTCATAGGCAGGGGTCCATTTTTTTACCTCCTCGCTTGTCGTATCTTCAACACCATCGAGTATCATACCCCGGTGCTTTATGGAAATAAATTCCGGATACCTGCTTTCCGCTATTTCCGAGATCATTCCTTCTTTTTTACCCTGCTCATTGGTGCCGATGAACCGGATCGTATCCCCTTTATTCCAGCCCCCTTCAAATGTGGAAGTCGGGTTAAAGGCTGCAGTCCATTTTTCGTATTTGCGCACATTGACAACCGCGTCCCACACTTTTTCGGCCGGGGCGTTAATGAGAACTTCGAGTTTTAACTTTTTCATGGTATTTCGTTTTAAGTTGAAAATAGGATGAGTTAGCTTTCCATAAATCGCTTTTGCGACCGTCGGAAACCTAATTCATGCACAATTTCGCAAATATTTTCCATTCTATGAATTTTCTCCGTTTACTTTTTGGTTTAAAAGGTCCGATCAGATCACAATTTAGCGCTCAGTCATTTTCCTTTTCGCAGTATTCCCTGATCAACGGGATGGTCACCGAATCAATATCAACTTTTTTATTCCATCCACAATGATTGTTTACTAACCATGTCCTGAATTCCAGGGTTTTTCCATTGCAAACATATTCACCATATTCATAGTCAGATGCGTGTAACGTAGTTGTATCATCTGTATGGTCAAGAACGATTCCGGAAAGGGTCTGAAAGTTTGTCGTCCAGATGTCCATACTTTTTGAGGTTGAAGTAAACAAAATTCCGGATTCTGGTATTTCAACGGAATAACCAAAATTCAAAGGTGATAGAAACAGAGGCTCAGCTCCTTTGATTCCGTATACGATGGTCACATATCCTTTAAAATTGTCAGGTATGACCACCGTTTTTTCTCTTTTATACCAGGCATCATAAAGCCAAATTCCGCTGATAATTAACAATTCAATTCCATTAACGTAAAAATAACTCTTTACTCTTTTTTGCAGTGCAAAGTCAACCAAAAGTCCAAGAAGACCACCGACAGTCATAACTACCACGTACAGCGCTCCCCAATCTTGTTCACCTCCCCGATATTCAGAAGTCCAATACGAATAATGGCTCCAAACGATCAATATTACGGAGCATAGGTTTAGAAATGTGGGTTTGTATTTCATTTTTCAAGTAGGTCAACCAGTTAGAAACTGGGCTGCCTGAATATGCCTTCACTAACTACAGCAAGGTAAGAATTTACATGGAAACACGATTATCATGAAGGAGAACTCATGAGCAAAATGAAAAGCGGCCGGGGGGAGGCCGGGCCGCTTTAATTTATTAGTCAACGGTCAACGGCCGTATGGGCAGAAAATTTTCTGCCCCAATGATCGGGTGTCGGTGCCGCTGTTGGGTTATTAGTATCAATGGGAGATGCAACTCCATCCTCCCCCTTACTCCCTCCTAAGGGGGAAACGTATCTACTCAACCCTCAACAGCCGAAGGCGACTCAACCCTCATCCCCCGTTAACCTTCCGATTATACATATACGACGCAATGGCCACCCCAAAGATCGGAAGCATACCCAACATACCAGGGTCAAAACCGCTGGTCATGATATTGGAATAAACGGCACCGATCAGGTCGAAAAACAAGCCGGCATAAGCCCATTCTTTGATCCGGTGGAAGGAGGGGATAAGGATCGCGATGGATCCGAGCAGTTTGGCAACCCCGATAAAGGGAATAAAATAGACGGGATAACCCAAACCCGTGATAAACGTGATGGCATCGTCTACCATTAAAATATCCGGGATCGCCGAGAAGATCATAAATCCTGCAAAGAGGACGGTACAAGTCCAGTATATGATTTTGGTCTTTTTCATGACTTAGTTTTTAGTTTGGAAGTTGAGCATCCAGTTGATCCCGTATTTATCGGTAAAACTCCCGAAATAGGCGCCCCAGAACATATCCTGTAGAGGCATATCCACTTTTCCACCCGCGGAAAGCTGTTTGAAGATACGTTCGGTTTCTTCTTTGGAGTCGGGTTCCAGGCTAATATGCATGTTGTTTCCCTGCACCAGGGTAAAGCCCATTTCTTTGGGTGCGTCGGTTCCCATGAGGATATGTGCGCCAATTATTGGCAGTTCAACATGCAGCACCATATTCTTTACCTTTTCAGCCAGATCAGGATTTTCCACTGAGCCGGGAACATCGCCAACGCGTTGAATACCGCCTATAAAATCGGTTCTGAAAACGGACTTGTAAAAGAGAAAAGCCTCTTCGGTATTCCCGGGAAAGTTCAGGTAGGTCGTAACCCGCGTCTGGTTGTTCGGCTTCTTTTGTTTTCTCAGGTAAAACTGAGCGCTGATATACGCATCGAGGTTTTCCATTCCCATGGTAAATCCTTCTTTGAAGCCCATGCTGATGATGGTTTCCAGGTCTTCCAGTTTGTTAAAGCTGATCTCAATGTTAACCGTGGTCGTGTGGCCTTGCGCATCGAATACGTTGCTCCATGACATACGTGGATGTTCGGTATTGATCTTTCCTTGTTCATCACAAAAGGCATCCATACCTGAATAGCTTTTTTCCTTAACGATGGTTTTGTAATCGAATAAACACCAGTGCCTTTCACCTTCGGGGCCGACCATACAATACAACCAGCGCCCCCCGACACGGAAGTCCATGGATCTCGTTTCGGCCCTCCAGGGTTTTGGGGCCCACCATTGGTCAAGAATTTCGGGTTCGGTCCATGCAGCCCATACCAGATCTACTGGTGCGTTAAAAGACCGTTCTACCTTGATTTTTTTGTTTTCCTTGTCGACAAGGAAATTGAATAAAACTGCTGTGTTCATTTCTTTTTCGTTTTTAAGAGATTGAGTAAAGTGTCAAGCTGGTCGAAACGAATAACCACAACATGCTTTAGTATCGCCAACCATTTTTCAAATTCTTTCATGTTATTATATGAAACGATTCGGTTGCGAATATATGTGCAATTATTTGGTTGCGCAAATAATTTTTATTTTAATTCATTCAGCAGGGAAATTTAAAAGTTGATCTGTGCCTGCAAACGAAGCAGATTGCCGTTCTGCAGGTTGTCCTGGTTTAAAAAGTCTTCATAACGACGTGACGACATCGTGTACATGGCCACAAACTCAAACTGGGGTACAGGCTGCCATTCCACGCCTATTTCGAGTTCACGAACGGTATAGGAACGGGCATCGGTTTCGTGTTTTTTACCACCATCATAGTACTGCGCCCGGGTAAAAGGGATCAGGATCTGCTTATTTTTGAAATGATGCATGTATGACAGGGTAATATGTCCGCCCTTCAGGTTCTGCACTTCGATCGAATCCGTTTGTTTATTGAATTCGGGGCCGCGTCCGATATTGTATTCTGCAATGATACCAATGGGTTGTGGGTACAATACGAAGGAAGCGGCGGCACGTTCGTCTATATAATTTTTGTCGCTATTGGTTTTGATCCCGGGCGACAGTTGTGAGGAGGCCATCACATAATAACCGGTATACCCTTGAACGCCGGTTTCAATGATCTGGTTCCCGATCTTAAAGGGGTAGCTCAAACGGGCTACGACGTGACGGTTATTATTGAGTTCAGGTTTGTTGGCGGTTTGTCCGTTATATAAGCCTAATCCGAAGACCCCATAATCTCCTGAGCCTTTTAATCCGTCGTTCACCAAACTGGAGAATAGTTTACGGGTAGAAGAAGGAGCCCAGTAGAAAAAGGCACCCAGGTCCCG
>JAKFCJ010000093.1:0-3987 GCA_036676705.1 Bacteroidota bacterium | reverse complement strand
CCGTATATCCAGCCGGTGCTGGCGATGATGCCTTCTTTGTGCTGCAAAAGAACTTCCCTGTCAACCCGTGGCAGGTAATAAAAGCCCTGGGTAAATCCCTGTGAACTGATCTTGGCCAGGTTATGGTAGCCCACTTCGTTTTTGGCGATTAGCAGGGTTTGGTAGCCATTGTTTTGGCGTGACCGGTCGTTCATATCCTCGCAGAGATTTACCTCACAACCCAGTATGCACTTGAGTTCCGGCAGGGGAGTAGCTCCTTCCTCCAGGGCAGCATTTTTTTCCCTTATCGCGTAATTGACTTTCTCCGTGGCATTCCAAAAAGTGAATGCCCCGTACATGTTGGCATGGTCGCTCAGGCATACTCCCGGCATTTCGAGCTGGGCAGCCCGTTTTACAATGTCGTTAACATCGGAGGTAGACTGAAGTACCGAATATTGCGAATGGGTATGCAGGTGCACAAAAGCACGTTTCGCTGTAGCAGGCGGAGCGGCGGGCTTTTTGGTAAAACGAAGATCAGGGCCTTCCATGACCTCCTTAGCCTGAACGGTATTGAGGATAGACCTGGCTACTTCCACCAGTTTATCCATGACATCATCCGCCAGCTGTATATCTTCCCGTACAATGACCCCGGCTTTGACCAGGGCGAAAAAACACCGGGTAGTCGCTTCCACGTCCGCGGCAGCGTTATGCGCATCGGAAAAGGGCCGGCCAAAAAGTTTGTTGTGCAATTCAGAAAGGGTAGGCCACTTGAACTTTCCGCCTTTACCCCCGGGTATTGCACAAAAATCGGTTGATTCATCTTTGGTATCGATCCATTTTTTGCCCTCCAGTACATTGGCTTGCTTTAGCCGGAAATATTCGGCCCCCATGATGTTCAGGTCGAAGGAAATATTGTGTCCGCCGATATAGGTGCTTTGTTCAACCGCCCTGGCGAATACTTCCAGTGCTTCAGTCAGCGGAACTCCTTCTGCCATGGCCTTCTCTGTAGTGATTCCATGGATCTGGACGGAGTTAAAAGGAATATCGAAACCTTCCGGCCTGATGATCAGGTTTTTCGCCTCCATCAAATAACCCTGCGTATCATGCAACTGCCAGGCGATCTGTATACAACGCGGCCAGTTGTCGCTATCGCTTAATGGAGCATCATAGTTTTTGGGTAATCCGGTGGTTTCAGTATCGAAGATCAGGTACATGGAAGGGGCTAAGTGACGGTCAAATTTAGGTGCTAAAAGAACCGAAAAGAAGGAATGACGATAAGTTGTGGATTTTTTGACAAAGCCGCGACAATCGCTATTTTGCCGCATTGAAAAAAGTCGGCCTCATCCTCCAAACCTACCTGAAGGAAAAAATTCCTTTGGAAAGCATTCTTCTTTCTTTTGTACTGGCAGCCCTGGCGGTATTTTTTCAATACCACTATAACCTGAAGACCCCGTTTTTGGGAGATATGGATGAGAGGCTAACCTACCTGCTCCGGGCCATGGTGTTTTTTGGAGTACCTCTGGTACTGTACCTGGGGATTTGGGCTTTCAGGGATAAAGGAAAAACGAAGTTCATCACACCCCAATTGGGCTTATTGCTTTTGCTCACCCTTTTTGCCTTTGCTTTACGGATCGGCTTTTTTGAACATTCAGCCTGGGTCTCCCGAAATTTTGAAAACTGGAATTACGGTATCCGCCTGAGCAATGCCATGATCCTGGGCCCGATCATGTGTATATTCCCGATTATCTGGTGGTTTTTCGTGGATCGGAAGGAGGAAAAAAGGCTGTACGGCTGTTCGCTGAAAGGTGTCAACTGGAAAGCCTATTTTATCCTGCTCGGACTCATGATCCCGCTCATCGTTGCCGCGGCTACGACCAAAGACTTTATCGCTTATTATCCCAAGGTGGCCCGTTTGTTTAATGAAACCTATCCGCCACAAAACGGACAGATCGCACTGTTTGAACTCTTTTACGGATTGGATTTTGTGTATATCGAATTTTTCTTCCGCGGTTTTCTGGTTATCGCATTTGCCCGGTTTTTAGGTCCGGTGAGTATCCCTTTTGCCGCATTGATGTACTGCACCATCCACTTCGGTAAACCCCTTGGAGAAACGATCAGTTCCTGGTTCGGAGGCATGCTGTTGGGCATCCTGGTTATGGAAACCCGAAGCATAGCAGGAGGGATCGTGGTGCATATGGGGATAGCGTGGTTGATGGAACTCGGTGGGTGGCTCGGGAGGCTTTTCTCCGACTAGGGCGCGTTGCTTTCGCGCGCTTATTTGGCGCGGAGACGCAGAGGCGCGGAGGTTTTTATTTTTCCCGGCTTATGCTGATGCCAGAGTATTGCATAAATAGACTCATTTTCCCCGCAAAAACAATCCTCCGCGCCTCCGCGCCTCTGCGTCTTCTATTCCTGCGCCAGCCAGCCTGCGCCAGCCTACGTTATGTCGTGATCTCCCCGATTAGGGAAGTAGTCGTGCTACTCAGTATCTTCACCAGCACATAATCCCCTTTTTGATGCACCCCGTCTTTGGGGAATACACACAGCATATTCTGGTCGTTACGGCCTTTGTAATCGGTTTTGGATTTTTTCGAATCGCCTTCTATCAAAACTTTGCAGGTACGACCCACGAAAGAGGCATTTTTAGTCCGCGAGATCTCATGCTGCACATCGATAATTTCCTGGAGTCGGCGTTTTTTCACCTCTTCAGGAATGTCATCCGGATACCTTCTGGCAGCCAGTGTTCCCGGCCTTTCGCTGTACATGTACATATAGGAGAAGTCAAACTTGCAGAGCTCCATCAGCGATAAGGTATCCTGGTGTTCTTCCTCTGTTTCCGAACAAAAGCCGGCAATGATATCGCAGGTTATGCCGCAATCCGGTATCACTTCCCGTATGCGGTTGACCCGCTCCAGGTACCATTCGCGGTCGTAGGTGCGGTTCATGAGTTTGAGTACCCGGCTATTGCCGCTTTGGGCGGGGAGATGGATGTAGTTGCAAACATTCTCATATTTGGCCATGGTATACAACACCTCATCGGTAATATCTTTTGGATGTGAGGTTGAAAAACGCACCCGCAATTGAGGATCTACCAAAGCGGTCATTTCAAGCAATCGCGCAAAATTTACCTGCTCGGAACCATCTTCCGAGGTCCATTTATAGGAATCCACATTTTGACCCAATAAGGTCACTTCTTTATAGCCTTGTGCAACAAGTTCTTTTGCTTCATGGATGATGGAGTGGGGGTCGCGGCTTCTTTCCCTGCCCCGGGTAAAGGGCACCACACAGAAGGAGCACATATTGTCGCAGCCCCGCATGATGGAGATAAAGGCGTTGATCCCGTTGCTGTTCAGGCGTATGGGTGCTATTTCGGCATAGGTTTCTTCGCGCGACAAAAGCACATTCACCGCCTTATGTCCGTCTTCGACCTGGGCCAGCAAATTAGGCAGGTCGCGGTACGCATCCGGACCCACGACCAGGTCCACCAGCCTTTCCTGGTCGAGCAGTTTGGTTTTCAGCCGTTCGGCCATGCAGCCCAGCACCCCAACGATAAGTCCGGGTTTGTGTTTTTTACTGGCTTTTAAAGCAGTGAGGCGATGCCAGATCTTGTCCTCGGCATTTTCACGAATGGCGCAGGTATTGAGAAAAACCACATCCGCGTCTTTTTCCTGCTCCTGGTTCTGGTACCCGTTTTCCTGCAAGATCGAAGCAATAACCTCCGAATCCGCCAGGTTCATGGCGCATCCATAGGATTCAATGTACAAACGTTTGGTCTTCGATCTGGGCGAGAGGGTAAGGGTTTCCATACTAGCTGCAAAGATAAGAAAAAGTAGGGAGGTAGGGAGACCAGGAGACTGGGAGACGAGGGGAAGACAGAACCATATAGTCCGTCATGCTGATTTCTATGACAATTCCAAAAGTGAATATGGCTTTTGATTTCGTACTACGGCAAAAATCCGGTGGATTATCTTGTTTCTAATGGCATTGAGGACGAGCATTTTGTTTTTT
>JAKFCJ010000092.1:0-30998 GCA_036676705.1 Bacteroidota bacterium | reverse complement strand
AATTACTCGGGCACAGAAAGGTCTGGCTGGAGCAGCGTGTTGACAAGGTCTTGCAGCTGGTGGCAGGAAAGAATACACTTTAGTAGCGTATATGTTCCAGGTAAGGAGCCCGGAAAATTTCTGAAAACAAAAAGGCTTTACGCGCATCAAATCCTTCCTGTTCCAACATACTCAGTGCAACGGACGGACCCTCGGGTTTTTTCTCCATGGCCGCTTCAAGTTCGGCAACATGGGTGGCGAGGGTAGCGGTATCAGTCTCGACACTGTACATTTCCTGTCCTTTGTACATGGCCCAGTCGTAGGCTTTTTGTTCCTGGTAGGTGCTTGCTTCTGATTTTTTCGGAACCGTATCTATAGCCACTTCCTTAGCCGGAACCGTATCTAATGGAGCCTCATATTCATATTCCCTTTCTTCCCGATAGGTTTCCCTGTGCTCTTGTTCGGGGGCTATGGTTCTTTGAAGAATTTCTTTCAACTCCTCTTCCCAGGATTGTTTCGGAGGGGCGGATTTCTTTTGCTCCTGCAGCGTTTTTCGTTTATTCGAAGCCTTATTGGCAGAATAAATGAAGTAAATTATGAGGCCGACAATGTAGAAAACGATTTTATATTCCATATACTTGTCATCAAATATAAGGTTAAAATTGGACGAAAAAATTATCTATACCCTGCTTTTAGGCAGCAATCTGGGCGACCGCAACCGCTATTTACTGGTGGGAAGGGAGTTGCTTGAGAAACACGGGCGCCTGCTCGGTGCCTCTTCCGTTCAGGAAAGCAAGGCCTGGGGAAAAACAGACCAGGATGATTTTCTGAACCAGGTCGTTTTGCTTGAATCGTACCACACGCCTGCCGAAATGCTGGAGGCCATCCATGAGATCGAGGAAGCATTGGACCGCAAACATGAGGTAAAATGGGGTCCGCGTACCATGGATATTGACATCCTGTACGCCGAAGACCGTATTGTAGATGCCGAGGACCTGAAGATCCCCCACCCTTTAATTTCGGAAAGGCAATTTACACTGGTCCTGTTGAATGAGATCGCTCCTGACTTTATCGATCCGCTTACCGGTAAAACCAGCACCCAGATGCTCGAAAAACTGAGCGTAACTAACTGATACTGGTGCGCACCTTTTGAGAGAATTCGCGTAAGGCATCTTTAAATTCCATGCCGCCTTCCATTTTTTCCAGGATAAACCGGGCGGCAAAAACATGGGTGAGTTGTTCGCCCTCATCCTCTCCCTCCACCTCAATTTCAGAAACTTTTCCGTCGAGGATGAATTCCTCTGCCTGGATGATCTCATTGAGACGGTAGGTCTCAACAAGTTTTTTAATCGCCTGGATTTTCATGTTAGTTGATCCCTTGTATGAGGCGCTCTACCACTTCTTCCCGGGAAGTGAAGTCAGTCGCCACCAATTTTCCTCCTTTAAAGGTAGCAAAAAATGGCAGATTACTCACTCCCGCTAATTTCCTCGCTTCGGGATTGTCTTCCGCATTGACGTCCAGAAAGGTTACCCCACTGAACTCTGGCTTTTCAGCAAGTTTATTGAATTTAGGAGCAAAAAGCCGGCAATTGCCGCACCAGTCGGCGTAAAACTTAACAACCACTTTCTCCTTTGACTTGATTATTTCTTTGAATTCGGTATCGGAAACTTTTTTTACGGTACTTGTCATGTATTTTATTTGCTTGGATCTATAGGATAAATCAAATCCGGTTCCAAAAGTAGTAAAGGTTTGCGGAAATATGAGTTTCTGTCCTGGGGTTATTGGTTCGTCGGTGAGGGGATCCGCCTACGCTCGGCAAGATTTGATTAAGACTGTAAACTGTCGACGAGCTTCGGCGGATGAGATGATGGGATGAGGCGCCAAATGGTCGGTCATGTTGAGCGGAGCCGAAACAAGACGGACGAGCAGAATTCCCAGAACCTCGGGTGTAGCGAGAATATGTAGGTTCACCCAATTCGGGTGAACCGGAACCGGGGCTGGGATTTAGTTTTAAATGACAAGAAACATCGTATCAGCATGTTAGCATTCTTCATCATCCTTCTTCCAATCATTATTGGCGTAACCTGGTTCTTTATTTTACGCGACCAAATGAGAAAGGAAGAAATTCCAAATCCTCCTGAAAGTGCCTTTTTTTTGATCTTCCTTTGTTATGGTGCACTTCTCTTGTTTACACTCATTTCCATCTTTGGCAGCTATTCGCCATTGATCTTTATTGGCATCTTGTTTATCCTGGTCATTGCGCCGATTTTAATGTACACCGTTCGAAAGGACCTGGAAAACGCTAAAGGCAAATCAAAATACCATAAGACCGCACTCTTTCTTAGCACCTCCTATTTTCTGTTCCTTTTAAGCGGCCTTTTTATAAGTTTTGTTTTTCTTTGGAATTAGCCATTCATCATGCGCCACCTGTTCCTCCTATTCTCCCTATTCCTTTGTACCTGTCTTTTTAGTCAGGACACCAGCGATGCCTCCAGGTTGCGGAGGATGGATTACATGAAATATTCGGATCAAGTCAAGTGCGACAGCCAGCAGGAATCCAACCTGGAAAGCAGGATCTGCCTAAATTTAGAATTCCAAAAAGCAGACTCGATCCTGAACGCCACTTTTGTATTGAAATTAATCCCCTTATCGGATTCCCTTCAGGCAGCTATAAAACAAGAGCATGCCCGGTGGGTTTTAGAAAGGAGAAAAATTAGCGAAGAAGCCTCAGAAGGTTTTTCCGGTCATGTACTCGGGATCATCTATCTGCAGAGCATGATCGATCTGACCCGAAAGCGAATTGAGGAGCTTGAGAACTTAAAATAAAACAGCTTCAGAAAATGCCAACTAACACCAAAATCGACACCTTCCTCTCCCAATACGATGAGCCTATTTTCATTCGCGCCTTAAAACTTCGCGGGGTAATCCTGGCTTGTCTCCCCAATATCATTGAAGAAGTGGACCTTCCGGCAAAAATGGTCGCCTATTCCCATGGCAAAAAATATGTCGACATGATCTGCACCATCATCCCTTCCAAAAAAGGATTAAAGCTCGGTTTTTATAAAGGGAATGAACTTCCGGATCCGGGCGGATTGCTGGAAGGGTCCGGAAAAATTTCACGTTATGTAGTCATTCATTCTGACGAACAAATCCAGTCTGGGGAGATCAAAGAACTGCTTGAAAATGCTTTAAACGCATATCGGCAAAGAATGAGTTCTATCAAAAAATAAGGGTAAATTGACGGACAAATTGAAAAAACACCAACCATGAGAAAAGAATTTCAACAACATGCGCCGAATAATGCCGTCTACGGACTGGGTCTTATCGGAGCGGCGATCTACTTTATTTCCAATGCCACGGGCTTTTGGATGGGACTTGTCGGGTTTTTGAAAGCGCTGGTATGGCCGGCCTTTTTGGTTTATGAAGCCCTGAAAGCAGTTGGGGCCTAGCTTTTGCAGGGAGCTGTTCCGTCAACATACTACCTATGGATAGGAAAGATTTTATCCGCAACACTTCATTAACGGCTTTTGCCTTAACAAGCTTCGGTTTTATCGTTAAGGGTAACGATGGCCAATTCACAGGCGACTGTGACACTACAAACGACATCCTGGGGCCCTTTTACCGGGCTGATGCACCCACGCGTTCCGATCTAACTTATGATGGCCTGAAGGGCACAAGGATCGAGCTGAAGGGAAGGGTGTTTAAATCAGACTGTGTAACGGCGATCAAAGATGCCCTGGTCGAAATATGGCACTGCAATACAGAAGGGGAATATGATAATGATACCCCGGAATTCAGACAGCGTGGCAGCCTGAAAACCAACGAAAAAGGAGAATATTCCTTTACCACTATCCTGCCTGGCAAATATTTGAACGGGAAATTGTACCGCCCGGCCCATATTCATTATCGGGTTACCGAGCCAAACAGCAAGGAGTTGATCTCCCAGATCTATTTCCAGGGCGACCCCCATATTGCCAAGGATCCCTGGGCTTCCCAGGACAAGGCAAAACTTCGGATCTTAACGCTCTCCCCCGAAGATATAAAGGGAAACCTGAGTCTGACATTTGATATTTACCTGAACGAAAAATAGCTTCGATCGGAATGGAAGACAGCAGTATTTTTCAGGATAAAACGATCACCCCGGGTGAAAAAGACCTGGCCCATGCACTGGCAGGAACATATCCTTTGTGGACCGAAATAAGGGATAGGGTATTCGAACTTTATCCGGAAGGCCTGGCGGAATGGAACTACCCGGGGAAAAAATACGGCTGGAGTTTTCGGATCAAAGACAAAAAACGGGCGATCATTTATTTTCTCCCCAGAGCTTCCTATTTTAAAGTGGCTTTTGTATTTGGTCAAAAAGCCGTTGATACTATCCTGACGAGCCCGGTTTCTGCAGAGATAAAAACTGCTCTTGAGAATGCCACCAAATATGCCGAAGGACGAGGAATACGCATTGATGTTAAAAACAAAACGGTCCTTCCTGACATCAGGATGTTGATCGAAATAAAACTGAAGAATTAAATAACCCTGTAATGAAAGAGCCCATCGTCGACGCCGAATTGCTCCTCGAAAAATACCCCGGAAAAGGGGGTTGGACCTATGCCGAGGTGCCCCATGATATACCGGTGAAAAGAACCGGGTTTGGCTGGGTAAAAGTAAAAGGAACCATTGACGGCTATGCGATCAGCGACTATAGCCTTGCCCCCATGAAAGGCGGTCAGCTTTTCCTTCCGGTAAAAGCGGCTATCAGGAAAATAATAAACAAACAGGCCGGCGACTATGTGAAGGTTGTGCTGTTTCCGGATGATTCAGTATATGTGGTACCCGAAGAAATTCTTGAAAGCCTCAAAGTCGATGAACTCGCTTATCAACGCTTTATCAAACTTTCTACCGGCAAAAAAAGGGAATACGTCAAATGGATCTACGCCGTTAAAAACATTGATTCCCGGGCAAACCGAATACTCCAGCTCATGGAGACCCTTTTAAAGGAAAAGCCTGAACCAAAAGGACGTTGAATTGTTGAAAAGTCCATGGCCATCTACCAACTCATCAAAACCCAAAAGTTGCCGGTTACCCAGACAGAATTGTGGGATTTCATTTCTTCTCCCGATAATTTAAAGGAGATCACTCCGCACCATTTTGGTTTTGTAGTTACCCGAAACAGTGGAATTGGAAAAATGTATCCCGGAATGATCATCACATACAAAGTCAGGCCTTTACTGGGCATTCCCCTTAACTGGATGACGGAGATAACGCATGTTAAAGACCTCGAATATTTTGTTGATGAACAACGTTTGGGACCCTTTTCGATATGGCACCATCAACATAAACTCGAAACCATCGAAGGGGGTGTATTAATGACCGATATCGTGAGCTATCGTCCGCCCCTTGGAATTATCGGGGCTCTGGCCAATCGGCTGTTGATCAAAAGGCAACTCGAACAGGTTTTTCCGTATAGAAACCAGGTGCTGGAAATGCGCTTCGGGAAATTCGGCTGAGCATTATCCGTTTGCAAGCATTTATATCCGTTTATAAACGTTTAAGGTAGAGATCGATCAAAACGGGTTTCCGAATTTTGTCAACGAACCAAATATCCTAACATGACAAAATCGAACGACCTGCTGCGAAGTGTTTTTGGATTTTCTGAATTCCGCGGCAAACAGGAAGAAATTATTTCCCATATCCTGGAAGGGAAAGACAGCCTTGCCATCATGCCCACTGGTGCAGGCAAATCCTTGTGTTTTCAATTGCCCGCCCTGAGCTTGCCCGGTCTTACCGTGGTTATTTCCCCGTTGATCGCCCTGATGAAAGACCAGATCGACGGCTTGCGCTCCAATGGCGTTCAGGCCCGATCCTATAATTCCAATGTCAGCGAGCGGGAAAAAACACTGGTTTTGCAGGAACTAAAAACTGGCCGGTTAAAATTACTTTATCTCAGTCCGGAGCGGTTGTTTCATCCAAGCGCTCCCTTTATCGAAGAATTAAAAAAGCACCAACTGGCCCTGTTTGCAATAGATGAGGCACATTGTATTTCCCATTGGGGCCACGATTTCCGGGAAGATTACCTGACCCTGGGTCAACTTCGAACACGTTTCCCAACAGTTCCGATCATTGCGCTAACGGCAACCGCTGATGTTCGAACCCGCCAGGATATCCTTGAAAAACTCCATATTCCCAAGGCCCGGGTTTTTCTGAGCAGTTTCGACCGTCCGAATATTTACTACCGGGCAAGCTACCGTGCCGACCTGCTCCGCCAGCTCGACTCCTATCTGATGGACAAAAAGGAGGAATGTGGCATCATCTATTGCCTGGCGCGCAAAGACACCGAAAAACTGGCCGACTCCCTGAACCTGATGGGTTATAATGCCATGGCCTATCATGCGGGTATGGAAAAAAAGGACCGGGACCTTCGCCAGGACCTTTTCAAAAACGACCAGGTGAAAATTATCGTGGCCACCATTGCCTTTGGCATGGGCATCGATAAACCCAATGTTCGTTTTGTGATCCATGCCTGCCTGCCCAAAAACATGGAAAGTTATTACCAGGAAACGGGCCGTGCCGGGCGCGACGGACTACCCAGTGAAGCCCTGTTATTGCATACACCGGGAGATTTTAACCGGCTCAGGTTTTTTATCTATAACAGCCAGAATGAAAAGCACAAAAATGAGATGCTGCAGAAACTGGAAGAAATGGCCCGCTTCGCTGAAAGCAGCAGTTGCCGGAGAAAAAATATACTGAACTATTTTGACGAGCACACCGTTGAGCACTGCGATCATTGCGACAACTGTGCCTATGAATCTGCCAAAGCAACCGCCCATTCCGCAGAAGACGCGCTCTTTTTGATCCAGGTTTTGGGTAGCCTTCGTACTAAATGTACTGAGGATCAATTATTTAAACTCATCATGGATACCCGTGCCGAAAGCCTGCCAAATGGGCTGCAGATCCATCCATTGCGGGGCAAAGGGAAAAACAAAGCTTTGAATGTTTGGGAAGCCACACTGTCCATGCTCAAAAAACAAGAATACGTTGACACGTATAAAGGTGATCTGCGTGTCACCCATATGGGCATGCAATGGAAAGCGAGCCTGGAAAGGGCGGCGGCTGTTGACGTAAAACCAAAAAGTGCCGTCCATGCCGAAGAAGAAACCAGGCTTCGGAACGCTTTAAAAGAATGGCGGGTCAAAAGAGCCAAAGAAGAAGCTGTTCCCGCCTATATCGTTTTTAACGATGCCACGTTGGAAGAACTTGTTACCAAAAAACCCTATACATTGGTCACGCTCAATGAAATAACCGGATTTGGTGAACTAAAAGTAGAACGTTATGGAAAAGAAATCCTCCGCACCATCCGGGAGATCGGCAAGGACCGGATCCTGGAACAGGCGCGCATTGACCTCGTCAAAATCAGAGGCTCAAAAAATGCCGGGGAGAGTTTTCGTTTATTGAAGTGCGGGAACAAACCCGAAGAAATTGCGGAAAAAACGGGCTATGCGCTCAACACGATCTACAGGCATCTGGAAGGTTATGTATTCGATGGAGAACTTGATCCCCACGACCTGCTACGCGATGAAAGGATACGGGAGATCAATAGAGTCCTGGATGAATACGGACTGGACCTGCTTTCTTCGATCAAAGAGCGCCTGCCTGAAGAAGTCGATTATCGGGAAATCGGCATTGTACGTGCAAACTGGATCAAAAAACACTGGGAGGACATGGAAACAGAACGGATACGCTCTTCCGGGTAGCCGTTTAGTTCCTCCTTTTCGGCTTGCCTTTGAAGCCACCGCCTTTGCCGCCACGACCGCCACCACCAACAGGACGGGTACTGAATGCAGGGGATTCGCCTAAAGAGGCAGGAACCTGGAATTTGGGAATCTCTTTTTCGATTAGTTCTTCGATCTTTTTGAATTTGAATCCGTCCTTATCCGATATAAAAGTAATGGCTATACCGTTCCTCTCTGCCCGGGCAGTACGGCCGATACGATGGATATAATCCTCGGGGTCCGGAGGCACATCGTAATTCACAACAAGCTCAATTCCGTCCACATCAATTCCCCTGGAAACGATATCCGTTCCAATAAGGAATTTCAACTGCCGGTTGCGAAAGGCCAGCATGACTTCTTCCCGCTGTTTTTGGTCAAGGTCGGAATGGATGGCACGTGCTTCAAAACCCGAACGGATCATTTCCTTTTCGAGCGACTTGGCTTTGTCTTTGGTCGAGGTAAAGATCAGGGCACTCTGGAAGTCGGATGAACTTAGGATTTTTTGCAACAGCGGCGTTTTTTGGGTGTCGTAAGCCAGGTAACTCTGTTGTACGATATTGGCAGCCGGTTTTGAAATAGCCAGGCTGATCTGCGCCGGATCTTTTAATATTTTCGCGGCCAGATCACGTATCCTTGGCGGCATGGTTGCCGAGAAAAGTAGTGTTTGACGGGTTGTCGGGAGTTTTTGAATGATCCGTTCGATATCTTCATAAAAGCCCATGTCCAACATACGATCAGCTTCGTCGAGTACGAGAAATTCCAGCGCACTCATGTCTACGGTACCGGATATTAAGTGGGAGATCAATCGTCCCGGGGTGGCGATAACCAAGTCTGCACCAGTATCAAAGGCACGGCGCTGTTGTTCGTAGGCTGATCCATCACCGCCTCCAAAAACGGGAATAGAACTCACTCCAAGAAAATAGGCGAATCCTTCCACCTGTTGGTCGATCTGCTGGACCAGCTCGCGGGTTGGGGCAATAATGAGCGCCCTCACTTTATCCCCTTCTGTCTGGGTGAGCTTGCTTAGGATTGGAAGCAGGTACGCCGCTGTCTTGCCCGTGCCGGTTTGTGCGCAGGCAATTAAGTCGCGTCCTTCAAGGACAAGAGGAATAGCCTGTTCCTGGATGGGGGTTGCTTTTTCGAAGCCCATGGCATCGAGTCCATCCAGCAGTTTATCGGTAAAAGAAAATTCGTGAAAATTCAAGGGTAGTTAATAAGGCACAAAAATAGTTTTTATCGTTCAATTCAGGGATAAAAGAAAATTGACCGCCTATTTTCGTTTGTTTGTAAAAAAATCCTTTAGCAAACGTTCCGATTCTGCTGCCAGAACGCCGTGTTCAAGTATCGTTTTTGGGTGCAATAAATTTGGTTTAACCTGCTGATACCCACGTTTTTCATCATAAGCCCCAAAAACGATACGGCTGATTTGCGACCAATACAGGGCGCCGGCGCACATGACACAGGGTTCGAGGGTAACATACAGGGTACACTCTTTGAGGTATTTCGAATTCAATGCTGAAAAAGCGGCGGTTAAGGCCAACATTTCGGCATGAGCCGTCACATCATTTAATCGTTCTGTTTGGTTATACCCTTTTCCGATAATTTTGTTGTCGCAAACCACTAAAGCCCCAACGGGAATTTCATCCTCATCGAAAGCACGTTGGGCAAGCTTTAAGGCCTGTTGCATAAAATATTCATCGGATAATAAATTTTCCATCGAACAAAACTATTTTAAAAAGTCTTAAGTTTATTTGGCACTATGTTGAATATCGGAATTGTTTGTTATCCTACCTTCGGAGGTAGCGGAGTTGTAGCAACAGAATTAGGAAAAGCCCTGGCTGAAAAAGGCCATCAGGTTCATTTTATCTCCTATTCCCGCCCTGCGCGACTCGACTTCTTCTCGGAAAACCTTTTCTATCATGAAGTTACGGTGAGCAATTATCCCCTTTTTGAATACCCGCCCTATGAAACCGCATTGGCAAGCAAGCTGGTGGATATCGCGCTCTTTGCCAACCTGGATATTCTCCACGTGCATTATGCCATTCCCCACGCTTCGGCTGCTATAATGGCAAAAAATATCCTGGCTAAAAGAGGAAAACATATTGCTGTAGTCACCACCCTCCATGGTACCGACATCACCCTGGTTGGCAAAGACGCCACCTACGAACCCGTCGTTTCCTATTCCATCAATGAATCAGATGCCGTAACCAGCGTTTCCCAAAGCCTTAAGGACCAGACCTATGCCTTTTTTCATGTCGAAAAGGAGATCCATGTTATTCCTAACTTTATCGACTTTACCCGTTTCAGTAAAAAACCCAAAGAACATTTTAAAAAGGCCATAGCCCCTCAGGGAGAGCGAATTCTGGTGCATACCTCCAATTTCCGGAAGGTAAAACGGGTGGAAGATGTTATTCATGTATTCAATCGGGTAATGGAAAAAATTCCATCGAAACTGCTGCTGATCGGTGATGGTCCGGAACGGATGCATATCGAAAAACTTTGCCGTGAATTCGATATCTGCGATCGCGTCACCTTCCTGGGAAAACAGGACATGGTCGAAGAAATATTATCTGTTTGCGACTTATTTATCCTTCCCTCTGAAACCGAAAGTTTTGGTTTAGCCGCCCTGGAAGCCATGGCCTGTCAGGTTCCGGTGATCGCAACCAATAGCGGCGGAATCCCCGAGGTGAACGAGCACGGATTAACCGGATTTAATTCCAATGTGGGAGATGTGGACGACATGGCAAAAAATGCCCTGTATATCCTGAGCGACAACGAAAGGCTGGCTAAATTCAAAGCCAATGCCCTTCAGCATGCCCATAAATTTGACATCAAAACCGTTCTGTTGACTTACGAGGCGCTCTACCAGTCGGTATTGCCCAAAGTACAGATCTAAGATTTTTGTTTTCCTGTTGATTTTCTCAGGGTCAACAACTCCTTTTCGCTAAGGTGACGAATGTCACCACGCTTGAGACCGTCTTTAGATAAGCCTGCAAAAGACACGCGATCGAGTTTTTCAACCATGTACCCCAGGGAGTTAAACATGCGGTGAACAATATGGTTTTTTCCTGAATGGATCTCCAGGCCTATGACCTGTCTGGTTTCGTCAACATAAGCAACCTCATCCGGTTGGATAAATCCGTCTTCCAGCTCAACTCCGGCCTGAAGTCTGGCAAAATCGTCGGCATTCATCGGTTTGTCGAGATCTGCCTTATAAATTTTATGGACGCCGTACGAAGGATGCGTTAATTTTTGTGCCAGGTCGCCGTCGTTTGTCAACAAAAGCACACCCGTTGTATTCCTGTCAAGTCGCCCAACAGGAAAAATGCGTTCTTCCACTGATTCGCCAATGATATCCAAAACCGTTCTGCGTCCGTCGGGATCATCTGAACTGGTGATGCAGTCTTTGGGTTTATTCATCAAAATATACACGGGTTTTTCAGGGAGGATCAGCCTTCCTTTAAAACGCACCTCATCTCCGGGCATCACTTTTACGCCCAGTTCCTTGACGATTTCTCCGTTGATACTCACCGCCCCGTTTTCAATAAATTCATCCGCATCACGGCGGGAACACAGACCAGAATTAGCCAGGAATTTATTTAAACGGGTTTCTTCCGTGATGGATTGAACCTCTTTGCGTTTCCGCTCGTCGCGAATTTCTGAATCTACCGGACGATCGTTGCGCCAGTTACCAATCAGCTCCTGGTCTTTTTCATTGAATTTGCTTGTGCGCGGCCTTTTTTTTTCCTCCGGCTCCCTTTTATCGCGGGATGATGGACGTTTTCTATCTCCACGGTCGTCTGAACGCGGTTTGTCAAAGCCTCTTTTTTCGCCTCTGTTTTCCCTGTCGCCGCGGCTTTCGGGTTTATCGGTATCTCTTCTTTTCGGTCCGCTGTATGACTTGCGGTCATCGCCATCCCGTTTGTCCTCGCTTTTTGCAAAACGTTTTGGACCATCGAATGATTTTCTCTTGTCTCCGAAACGGCTATCGCCTTCCGGTTTTTCAAATCTTTTTGGGCTATCGAAGGATTTTTTCTTGTCCCCATAATGGCTGTCGCCTTCGCTTTTTTCAAAGCGTTTCGGGCCGTCGAAGGATTTTTTCTTGTCTCCATAACGGCTGTCGCCTTCGCTTTTTTCAAAGCGCTTCGGGCCGCCAAATGACTTTTTCTTGTCGCCAAAACGGCTGTCGCCCTCACTTTTTTCAAAACGTTTCGGGCCGCCGAAAGATTTTTTCTTGTCGCCAAAACGGCTGTCGCCCTCACTTTTTTCAAAACGTTTCGGACCCCCGAATGACTTTTTTCTATCTCCATAACGGCTTTCACCGTCTTTTTTGTCGTCAAATTTCCGGGGACCGCTTACTGATTTTTTTCGGTCGCTGTATGATTTATCTCCATCCTTTTTGTCCCTGCTTTTTTCAAAACGTTTCGGACCACCAAAGGATTTTTTCTTATCGCCATAGCTGCTTCCGCCCTCTCTTTCGCCGGAGCGTTTCGGGCCGCTGTATGGTTTATCATCTGAATCTTTTCTTGCCGGACGGGAACTGTCATCGTCTTTCGTCCTGTTCCGGGTTCCTTTGTCCGAATCCCTTCGGTCAGAGTTTGAACGAGAGGAATCTTTAGAAGACACTCTTTTACCAGTGGTTTTCTTCTCGTTGGGTTTATTTCGTTTATTCACGCTGCAAAATTACGACAATGCACACGAAGCGGCGGGTATTTTTTATTTCAGGTCTAAAAGCCTCAATAAGATAGTAATTTCGCGGGATGCTTCTTTACGACACTTTCACGCTCCCAAACGGTTTGCGTGTGGTTCATCACTACGATGCGAATACACCCCTGGCCGTTGTCAATATCCTGTATAACGTAGGTGCCAGAGATGAAAATCCGGAATTAACGGGCATGGCCCATCTTTTTGAACACCTCATGTTCGGAGGTTCGAAAAACGCGATCAGCTACGATGAACCTTTGCAACGGGCCTCTGGCGAGAACAATGCGTTTACCAGCAATGACATTACCAACTACTATGTGACCCTGCCTGCGGAGAATATTGAAACGGCCTTGTGGCTGGAATCCGACAGGATGTTTCAGCTCAACCTGACCCCAAAAACCCTGGAGGTCCAGCAAGGGGTGGTGACGGAAGAATTTAAACAGCGCTACCTCAATCAGCCCTATGGTGATATCTGGTTGTATTTCCGTCCGCTGGCTTATAGCGAACATCCATACCGCTGGGCTACAATAGGAAAGGAACTGGCGCATATTGAAAAAGTGACGCTCGAGGACCTTTTTTCCTTTTACGAGCGATTCTATAATCCTTCGAATGCCATTTTGGTCATTGCCGGAAATGTTCCTCTTGAAACCTGCAAAACACTGGTTAGCAAATGGTTTGGTGATATTCCTGCCGGTCCGATAAATACGAACGGTTATCCTGTAGAGCCGGAGCAAACGAGCGGCAGAAGGCTGGAGTTGGAAAAAGATGTACCCATGACCAGTATATCCCTGGGTTTTCATTGTGGCAAACGCGCCGATCCAACATTTTATGATCTCGATCTGTTATCGGATATTCTTGGCGCTTCGGGTTCGTCCCGGCTTTATCAACGCCTGGTGAAAGAAGAAAATCTGTTTGCTGATATCTCAGCTTATTCTACCGAAAGTTTGGATGAAGGGCTATTCATAATCAGTGGCAAAATATTTCCCGGGATAAACGTTGAGGCAGCAGAAAAAGCTGTTTGGAATGTATTAAAGGAATTTGTCGCACAACCTATAACAAAGCGGGAATGGGAAAAGGTCTTAAACAAAAAGTTAACAGTCCTGAAATACAGCGAGTTAGACATTCTTAATAAAGCAATGAATCTCGCCATGTTTACCCTTTTGGGAGATCCGAACCGTATCAACACAGAAGAAGTTGCTTTTCGCGCCACGAGTCCAGAAAGCATATTATCCCTTGCGCGACACCTTTTACGTCCTGAAAATTGTTCTACCCTGGTTTATAAAGCAAAATTATGATCGATCGTTCACAAATTCCTGAAACCCGTATCCCCAGCAAATTACCTACGATCAACTATTCCCGGGTTGAATTGAGTAACGGTCTTGTTGTGTATAGTGCCCGGGATGAGGAAGAATTGGTGCGGATCACCTTCTACTTTGATTGCGGCAGTTTGTATGAAACCAAACATGGCGCAGCATCCGCACTAAGCAAGTTGATCCTGAGCGGGAGTAAAAAGTACAGCGCCTACGAAATTGAGGAGACGCTCGACTTTTACGGTGCTTATACCGACATTGACTGCACCTATTCCCATATCAGTTTTACCATTTTCTGCGTAAAAGACTATGTTCATCCTATTCTTGCGTTTTTAGAAGAGGTGCTGATGGATGTGGACATTCCCGAGAAGGAATTCCGTTTGTATATCGATAAAAGTATTGAAAATCTGAAGGTTAACGAACAAAAAACCTCCTTTTTGGCAAGACGCCTGTTTCATGAAAACATGTACGGCCCGGCACATCCCTACGGACAAAGCATGAAGGCCGCTGACTATTCAGCCCTTTCACGCGACGAAATTCAGGACTATTATAAGGACTCTTTTATAACAGGTCTCGGCCAGGTCCAGGTGAATACTCCTTTAAATGACGACGCCCTTCTCCTTTTGAGTCGGTTTCCACGTGGAACAACCAAAACCAAGGCCGATGCGTCTTGGATAAAAGAAGGAGGAAAGCATATGGGGCTTCATTATCCGGACGCTGTTCAGGCCAGTCTTTATTTGGGGATGCCCTGTTTAAGCAGGCAAGATCCGGATTATCCAGCATGGTCTTTGATGATTACCCTGTTTGGGGGATATTTTGGTTCACGCCTGATGAAGAATATTCGGGAAGACAAGGGGTATACTTACGGCATTAGTGCCGGAACCCACCATTTGCCCGACCGTTCTTTCCTGGCAATCCGTTCAGATGTTAAAAACGAAGCCAAACAGGAATGCGTGGATGAAATATTTAAAGAGATCGAACGTTTAAAAGCCACACCGGTTGACGAAGCAGAGCTCCTGACCGTGAAAAATTACATGCTCGGCTCCCTGCAAAGAAGTTTTGATGGAAGTTTGGCCCTGGGCGATCGTTACCGTATTATACTCGACCATACTCTTCCACTTGATTATTATCAGACTTACAGCCAAAAAATACTGAAACTTACTCGAGAAGATGTTTATCAAATAGCAAATAAGTATTTGGATACAAACAAGTTACATGTCGTTAGTGTTGGCCATATCGAAAAATAGATCCTTACTGTTCTTCCTGCTATTTTATGGAATAATGGCCTGTCCGAGCTATGCCCAGCATTATTTAAAACGAGCCTGCATTCAGAGTAATTTCACAGATATTCAGTTAAGTTGGGACTTAACCCAGGATCCCTGTGGTCAATTTGTGGAAATAGAAATTTTTGCCCGGCCCAACGATTTTTCTCCTTTCACCAGTATTGGTACGATCACCAATTTTAACCAAAGCAACTTCACCCATTTTGGTGCTGCGGCGATCACAAATGGTTGGAGTTACCAGCTTATTTACCGCTATCTGTGCAACGGCATCGCCTATTACGGCGATACCCTATACGTGGATCAGACGCAACCCGCTCCCAGCACATTTGATTCCGTAAGTTACGACCCTCTGAGCGGGGGCATTTTTCTTGGTTGGTCGCAGAACCAGGCCACCGATCTCTATGGCTACTATCTCTGGGAGAATCAAAACGGTAATAATTTCAAATTTGACAGCGTATACAACCAGTTGGGCTATTTAGATCAGCGCTTCAGCCCGAACACCGGACAGCTTTTTTATGCCCTTACCGCTTTTGATTCCTGTGCCAATCAATCTGTCATTTCTACCCGACATGCCAGTCCGTTTTTAAGCGGCTCCTCCAGTAACTGCGGCGGTTCTGTGAACATAAACTGGACTCCCTATGTGGGGCATAACGTAACCTATTACGATATTTATTTAAGCATTAATGGCGGAGATTACGTTATCGATGCACACCTTGACCCAACGGAAACAAGTTATCAATTCCAACTGGCAAGCGGTGATCTTGCCGAAGTTTTTATTCGTGCAGGGCTGGGAAATGGCTTTACTTCACGAAGCAATCCGGTTCAGTTCCAGGCCCTGGATTCATTTGTTGTTAGTGCCAATTACCTGCGTTCCGTTTCCTGGGTAGCGCCGAATACTTTTAAGATCGACGCCTATTATGATCAGGGAGTGGATTTCGACAGCCTTTATCTATTACGTTTGAGCGAAACCAAACCCCTTATCCTTTGGAGTGGTCTTACTTCTAATTCTCCCTACCCTTATACCTTCACCACAAAAAGCGACACGCTGGTCTATTCCTATATCCAGATGCTGACAGACCGTTGTGGCCGTCATTATTATAGTAATACGGCTTATAATGTTGTGCTGAGCGGTCGCGAAACCAATGTTGTCGACGAATATGCCCTGAATTGGAACCGGGCCGAATACCTCGACGGAGGCATATCTTCATTTACCCTCAATCTTGGTGACGATCTTAACACCTATTCCACGTGGAACGTTCATCAAAATAATCTGAACGATACCCTAAGCACAACCCTCGTCACAGACGAAGAACTGAACGTTCGCTGTTTTCAGGTTATCACCGAAGAAAACGACCCGAATCAATATGGGCCCGGAGTGCGGGTTTATTCCAATCCGCGCTGTTTTATCCAGGCTCCTTCCATCTATTTTCCCAATGCGATCGTTGTGCACGGGATCAACAATGAATTCCGGCCAGTTGGTTTATCGATCGACAAAGAAAACAGCTATATAGAAATTTATGCGAAGAACGGACAGCGCGTTTTTAAAGGAAACTTAACCACTTATTGGAACGGCCTGCATGAAGACGGCGGCGCTTATTTGACAGACGCCTATCTCTACATCGCCGACATTTTGTTCCTCAATGGCGAACGCCAACATTACTCAGGTACCCTAACCGTAATCTACTGATTCATGGCCATTTTTATTCACGACCAAGATTCCATGTTTCACGTGAAACATAAACGCATCATTAAAAATTGGCTAAAAACCCTGATCACTAATCACGGCGCTAAACCCGGCGACATCAATATTATCCTTCAAAGTGATGAAGAGATCCTTGCCTTAAACCAGGAAGTGCTTCAACACGACTATTATACAGACATCATCACCTTTAACTACAATTCTGGCAAGACGATCAGCGGCGATTTATTCATCAGCATCGACCGTATAAAGGAAAATGCCCTTACCTTTGCAAGTTCAACGGAAGAAGAGCTTCGTCGGGTAATAGCCCATGGGGTACTGCACCTTCTTGGTTTTAATGACAAAACAAGCGGGGAACAGCAAATCATGCGCAAAAAAGAAGACGAAGCCCTTCACTCATTCCGTGAATTGTTCCACGTGAAACATGAATAAACAAAAATACGACCTCATCGTAGTTGGTGCCGGCCATGCCGGGTGTGAAGCCGCTGCCGCTGCCGCCAACCTCGGATCATCCGTACTCCTGATCACCATGAATATGGGCACCATCGCCCAGATGTCATGCAATCCCGCAATGGGCGGAGTTGCCAAAGGGCAGATCGTTCGAGAAATAGACGCTTTAGGGGGTTATTCCGGTATCATCACCGATAAAACAATGATCCAATTCCGGATGTTAAATAAGTCAAAAGGCCCTGCAATGTGGAGTCCGCGTGCCCAAAGCGACCGCTGGTTGTTTTCACAAGAATGGCGCCTGGCTTTAGAAAGAACTCCGAATATCGATTTCTGGCAGGATATGGTAAAAGAGCTCCTGGTTGAAGATGGTCGTGTACACGGTGTGATAACCGGCATGGGAATGGAATTTCACGCCAAGGCCGTTGTCCTGACAAATGGAACCTTTCTGAACGGAATCATCCATATTGGAAAAAAACAATTTGGCGGAGGACGCATGGCCGAATCTGCTTCTTTTGGGATAACCGAACAACTCGTATCCCTCGGCTTTGAAAGTGGCAGAATGAAAACAGGTACCCCTCCCCGGGTAGATGGGCGTTCCTTAAACTGGGAGGCCATGGAAGAACAAGCCGGTGATGAGATCCCGGGTAAATTTTCATACACAGATACGAAACCACTGACCAAACAAAGAAGTTGTTATATAACCTATACCAACAATGCCGTTCACGAAACCTTAAAAGAAGGATTTGAAGATTCGCCCATGTACTCCGGAAGGATACAAGGTTTGGGTCCGCGTTATTGTCCATCTATTGAAGACAAGATCAATCGTTTTGCGGAACGCGAACGCCACCAAATATTTGTTGAACCGGAAGGTTGGGATACGGTCGAAGTATATGTAAACGGTTTTTCCACTTCGCTGCCCCACGAAATACAGGAAAAAGCACTGCGTCAGATTCCCGGATTTGAGCGCGTCAAGATGTTCCGCCCGGGATATGCGATAGAATACGACTTCTTTCAACCTACCCAACTTAAAGCTACGTTGGAAACGCATCGTATTGAAAACCTGTACTTTGCAGGACAAATCAACGGAACTACGGGATATGAGGAAGCAGCTGCCCAGGGAATAATGGCCGGAATCAATGCCCATCTCAAAGTTGCTGAAAAAGAAGCCTTTACCATTGATCGTAGCGAAGGATACATAGGTGTGCTAATCGACGACCTGATCAACAAAGGAACAGAAGAACCCTACCGCATGTTTACATCGCGGGCAGAATACAGGATTCTTCTCCGCCAGGATAATGCCGACATACGCCTGACTGAAAAAAGCAATAAAATCGGACTTGCATCTGACGAACGGCTCCGTCTCGTAAAAAACAAAATAGCAGAGACCGAAGAAATTATCCGTGCTTTCCATAAAACATCCATCACTCCGGATGAGATCAATGCCCGGCTTGAAGAAAAGGAAACTCCTATCCTTCCCCAGAACTATAAACTCTTCCAGCTTATAAGTCGTCCGCAGTTGCTCATCGAGGATCTTAGCGGCTTGCCCACTGTTGATGCCATCATCCAAAACAAAACACCCGAAGCCATCCTTCAGGCTGAAATATTGATGAAATATGAAGGCTATATCGAAAAGGAAAAAGAAATGGCGGATAAGATGAAAAAGCTTGAGCATATTCGCTTACTCTCCGACTATAATTATCAAGGCCTTCCCTCCCTATCCAAAGAAGCCAGGGAAAAATTGAGTAAGTTGAGACCCGCTACACTCGGACAAGCCAGCAGAATTAGCGGTGTATCCCCAGCGGATATTTCCGTTTTACTCGTACATTTCGGCCGATGAAAAAAATTCTTCCTTTTCTCCTTCTATTCAGTGCCTGTGCTGTTGTTGTGCATCCTACAGGCGGAGATAAAGATGAAACTCCACCAAAAGCCATTCGTACTTATCCTGATAGTCAACAAGTTAACTTCTCCGAAAGAGAAATTCGGATCTATTTTGACGAATATTTTGAAATAAAGGATCCCAATGCCGTTTTGATCAGTCCACCACCCACTAAGGCTCCTAAACTGGAGGTAGTTGGCAAGTACCTGCGTATCCAGTTCAAAGAACCCCTGCATGCTAACAGCACCTATACCGTTCAACTGATCAATGCCCTCCAGGATATCAATGAAAAGAATATTCTTCCTGATTATAAGATCAGCTTTTCAACCGGACCGGAAATAGATACTGCCTTTATACAAGGTCGTGTATTTAATAATTATACCGGACAGGCTGTTGAAGGTTATACCGTTGCCCTTTATCATCCAGACATAGCGACCTACCCCGACTCGGTTATTTATCCCTTATACCTGTCTAAAACATCCTCCAGCGGCTCCTTTCAAATACCCGCTATCCGGCATGCACCTTATACACTCTATGCTTTTAATGATATAAACCACAACAAGCGTATCGACATGGGTGAAGACATGGGTTATGTTCCTAATGTTGTCAATCCCTTTGATACCCTGGACATCCGTGTTGCCAAAAATGCCTTTGATCCTCCCCTGGTTACATATTCACCTATACCTCAGGATATCCGGAGCTTCTTTCTTCCCTTTCGCGCACCTGAAAAGGCTACTATTAAAGTGGTCTCCGGTCAGGTGTCCTTTGATAAAACTCAAGTGTTGTATACGAGACAAATCCATAAGGATACCCTTTTGATCATCGACTTTATCAAAGCAGACATTGACACCCAGCTCCATTATTATGTTAGCATGAATGAGGTTATAACGGATACCGTTAAAGTGAATTTTCCTCATCTATTGCCAAGTTATCAACTCGATATTAAACATAAAAAAGCACTCATACCCGGACAGGCGGTTGTCTTTAATTCCAACCAGGTTATCCGTGATGTTCGCCGGGAACATGTGCATCTTTATATCCGCGACACTTTTGAAATCACCGATATTAAGCTGACTTCACACCCCTTTACCTTTACCCTTGAATACCCATTCCTCGAAAGAACCAGCTATACCCTTGTTTTAAACAAGGCGGCCATTCATTATTACGATGGAAATTTTTCAGAAGAAGATACCTTTCATTTCACCATCAGCGATAAAAACAGCTATGGTGATGCGGCAGTACTTTTTTCAAATAACCAGGGTCGTGAGGTAGAAATTCAACTCCTTAAAGATCTCAAGGAAGAACCTCTTTTTCAACTAACAAGCCTGTATGATTCTGTCTTCTTCTCCAATTTACCAGCAGGTGAATACCATGTCAGGCTATTATATCCATATCCTCATTCGAAACCCGATCAGGTCGTTCCATTTCGTCGAATGCCTTCCTACGTCTACATCCATCCACAGAAATTAGTGATACGCGGAGGTTGGACAATAGGTGATTTCATTCTTAACAATAAGGAAGAATAGCCTGTGGAAAATGCGGTAGAGCTGTGGACAATTCAACCCAGAGCCCTATTCCTAAAACACAATGTGGATGACGGTGTATAAACCTCACTTAAAGCGACAGGAAATTCACGTTCTCTTCTTCTTCTTCTTTTCTACTTAAACCTGTGGATTGCAATTAACAGCTGTGGAAACATTTCTTATATTCCATTCATTATCAAAAGAATACATAACACATCTCTGTTTATAACTCGCTAACAACAAAAAATACAAGCCCATTCCATTCCATCTTATCTACAACTTAACACCCCATATTATAAATACCTATAATTTTTAAAAATAAGAATAATATAGGTTTTGTGGCTAACGCCACCCTAGGTCTTTTTTTTTTTTGGACTAGATTTGTAAAGATGGAATCGCTGATAAAACAAGTTGAAGAGTTGATGAAAGCTCCTGCTCCCCGGACAAAAGATGAACTGGAATCTTTTCGTTTAAGGCTGCTCTCAAAAAAAGGACTTATTGGTGAACTATTTGAGCGGTTCCGGGAAGTTTCCGGAGAGGACAAGAAAAAATTTGGTGCCAGCATCAATCAACTAAAATCGGCTGCTGAAGAGCAGTTCCGGATTTTAAAGGATGAATTGGAAGCACAAACAGATATGAATGTGGCAATCGCGATAGATCCTACGCTTCCACTAAAAAATTTACCGGCAGGTTCCAGACATCCGCTAAAACTGGTACTTGAGGAGATGCAGGAAATTTTTATACGTGCGGGATTTGTGGTTAAAGACGGGCCGGAAATTGAGGATGACTGGCATAACTTTTCTGCCTTGAATTTTCCGGAAGACCATCCGGCCAGGGACATGCAGGATACTTTTTTCATCGATGATGACTTTGCCCTGCGTACCCATACTTCCAATATTCAGGTCCGTGTCATGGAAAGTGGTGAACTCCCCATCCGGATCATTGCGCCGGGCAGGGTATATCGCAATGAAGCTGTTTCAGCACGTTCCAACTGTTTCTTTCACCAGGTGGAAGGCTTGTATATAGACAAAGGGGTGAGCATGGCGGATATGAAACAGATGCTGCTCTATTTTGCCCAGGAATTTTTCGGGAAAGACGCGAAAATAAGATTAAGACCTTCTTATTTTCCCTTTACAGAACCCAGTGCCGAGATGGATGTGAGTTGTTTTTTATGTGGAGGAAAAGGTTGTAATGTATGTAAATACACAGGCTGGCTCGAAATAATGGGTTGTGGCATGGTTGATCCCGCGGTATTGGCGGCTTGCGGGATAGATCCCAAGGTATATTCCGGTTATGCATTTGGTATTGGTGTAGAGCGAATTACCATGTTAAAATATGACGTAAAGGACCTTCGTACCTTTTTTGAAAACGATGTTCGTTTTTTAGCCCAATTCCGCTCAATCGGCTGAAAAGACTTCAATAAACCCTTTAAAAATACCGATTAGTCGGTATATCCCGGATTTACAATTCATTTACCTTTATTGCCCGATTGGAATACAGCCAGACTAAGGGAATAAAATAATGAAGTACATCCTCTTTTTATTTGTTTGTTTCTATGCCGCAGTTAGCTATGGACAAGGACAAAAAAAAGCCCTGATCATCGCTGTTGGAGATTATCCGAAAGAAGGAAAATGGGGAAAAATTTCCTCTGACAAGGACATTCCGCTTATTGTAAGCGCGCTCCACCACCACGGTTTTACTGACGATAATATTCTGATCATCCGGGACAGCCAGGCCACAAAGGAAGGTATAAAATCGGCCTTTGAAAAAGTTACCCGCGACGCGGAAGAAGGAGATGTTTTTGTTGTTCATTACAGCGGGCATGGCCAGCAGGTATGGGACAAAAACGGCGATGAACTGGATGGCAAGGACGAAAGTATCGTTCCTTTTGACGCCCCCATGAAATTCATTAAAAACCAGTACGAAGGACAAAACCACCTTCTTGATGATGAATTAGAATTTCTGATCGGCGAATTGCGTATGAAACTTACTGCCAAAGGTAGTTTAACCGTGATTCTGGATGCCTGCCATTCAGGAACGGCAACGCGGGGAAGTGGGGGCTTGGCTCCAAGCAGGGGTACAACTGAATTTATGGGTCCGGAGGATTGGAAAGAAAAACCCGGAAAAGACGAAAACGCATTTGAGTTAAAAGTTAAAACACGGGGAGCTGAAGAGCCTGTTGATCTGGCACCCATGGTTCTGTTCAGCGGAGCAAGTGCCTCGCAGCTTAATTATGAAACCTTTGATGAACAGGGTAATTCAGTGGGTTCGCTTTCCTATACCATCAGTAAGGTATTGTTGAACAGCGAGAAGCAAACGACCTACCAGGAGGTTTTCGACCAGATAAAGATCGAAATGAATGTGATCACTCCCCGCCAGAATCCGCAGGTGGAAGGGGATGTAAACCTGGCTATATTCGGAGGTAAAGGGGCAGTGAAGACCAATTATTTTATCCATACAACAGTTATAGATGGAAAAACAAGCGTGTTGAATGGAGGGACTTTATCCGGTTTATTTAACAAATCGAAAGTGGCTTTATTTCCGGCCGGAACCAAAGATATACAGAACCAAACACCGATCGCGACAGGAGTTATAGCCAATGCTAATCTGGTAAATGCCGATGTGATCTGGGACAAGGAAGTAGACAAGGAAATACTGAGAAAAGGATTTGTTTTTATTACGGAACAAAACTTCGAAAATGTGCAATTGAAGGTTTTTTTAAATATTCCCTCGAACCCGGATTTACTTTCTGCGCTCAAGAAGAATATAAAGCAGTATGAGCAGGTCATCGTGCTCACAAAAAATGCACCTGAAGTAAGTATAGAAATGAGCAAAGTAGCCACACGCGGAATGGGACAAATCGAACTGATCTCGAATTCGGATATGCTGATCTCCAGCAATCCGGTGACGGAAAACGTGGATTCTCTTTCTGCTGTGCTGACCAAGGAGCTCTTGAATTATGCCCAGGCCCTCTTTTTACGCAACCTGAATACGGTGAATACAGATTTTGATCTTGTTTTGGAATTGATACCCATCACCGAGGTTGAAAAAGTTGTAAGTGGTGAAGGCAGATATAAAAAGACAGTGACAATCGAAAAAGCCAGGGGAGCGATACAGGACAAGATCGTTAATGGCCGGGTTCAACTGGATTCGGGCGATATGTTTAAGTTGAAGATCACCAACAAAGGAACGAAGGTGGCCTATTTTACCCTCCTGGATATTACTCCGACCAATGAAGTTGCGGTGATCATTCCTGGGAAAAACCAACCGGCAGAGGAGTTTGTTACCCGACCCGGAGAAAGTATCGAGTTGAGTAAAATTTATACCATTTCCCCGCCTTATGGTATAGAGACCTTTAAATTAATTGCTACACCCCAGGCCGTGGATCTCCGACAGATCGTCTCGTCACGGGGCAACCCGGAAAAGACGGGCAGCAGTCCTTTTGAGAAACTTATTCAAAGCTCTTATGTAGAAAACACAAGGGGTGTGAATGATAATGAAGAAGACGTTGCCATTCCGCCCGATGCAGCGAATGTGTACACCTTTCTGTTCGAAATCAATCAAAAACAAAACAAACCATAAACAGTAAATTTAAAATTGAACACATGAAAAAAGCAGTCTTTTTATTCGCCTTTGTACTTGGTCTGGGAACCATGTCGCAGGCACAAGTTGTAAGTCCGGATCAGGTTGTGGAACTAAAATCACAAAAAATTGCCCCATCCCGTGGAGCGAATCCGAACATTAAAGGAGAAAAGCCAACCGAAGACAAGGTTGACGAAAAAGTAAAGACCCGGGGAAGCTATACCTGCGACCTGAAACTCGAAAACTGGTCAAGCTATTGCGTTGACGTTTACATCGACGGGTATTACAAATGTACCATGAGCTCCAAAACCTATATGTATGTTGTTGTTGATCTTGGATACAGCAGCATCTATGCGAAATCATGCGGTGAGACCGTAGAATGGTCGAAAGACGGCATTCAGTGCAGCGACAGCTACACTTACCGTTTCTACGATTAATCCAATAGATCGTTCAAAAAACCAAAGGGGCTTCGGCCCCTTTTTTATGTTTAAAAAGTGGATCCTACCGAAACAGAAAAGCGAAGCGCATTATTCGTGTTTACAGCCGTATAGGCTTCACGCGAAGAATAATTGAGCACGTAGGGCGTGTAAAAGGACTGATGTTGTTCAAACACGGCCGCAAAATCGATAAAAAAGCCGGCTTCGTTCCGGTAACCCAGTCCGCCGGTATAGCAATTGGTTCCAATACGGTATCCTTCTGCCAAACCTTTATTTAAAGGCGAGCCAAAAAAGGCGTAACCGGCGCGAAAACGATAAGGGCCATATAAAAGTTCTCCCCCTGCTTTAAAGTTATATGCAGATGAAAAGTTCGTTTTCACCTGGTTGTTTTCAGGCTCAAAATCGTAGGGAGAACTATTTAAATTGCCGTCCCGGTAGTCGATTTTTTCGATCTCTGCGCTCAAACTGCCGGATTTATCGAAAATGTATGAAAGTCCGCCACCGATGCGCGACGGAACACGTAACTCATAAGAAAAGCGTGCCGGGTCTGAAGAATAGGTATAGGTCTTACCCGGATCAAAATTGGCGGAACTCATAGTCAGGGCATAGGTTTCTGTGATCGCATACTTTGTTGGACTTCTATAGTGGATACCCGCACGCAGGAATTCGGTTATCCTGATGATCGTTCCCAGTTGAAGGCTAAAACCAGTTCCCTGTCCATTAAATGTTAAAGTTTCACTCATTTTATGGAGATCGCTATACACATCTACGTTCTGTTCTTTCCATATCGAAGTCTGTTCGAATCGCAGTGTGTTAATGCTCACACTTGCCCCAAAGTATAAGCGGTGACTGAAGTTGAGCCCAAAAGCGGCACTAAAATCGTGCTGCCTCCCTGAACGTTCTATCCTATTTTGCTGAAACATCGTGATTTGATATGGAAGATTGGCCACATAACTATTTGGCCCCCCCGCTGTATCCTCATTGATCAGGTATGTATTCCAGGCTAAACCCGAAATGGAATTAAAATCATCCGATAATTCGGAACTCGGTTTACCAAAACTCCTCTCGGCGTAGTAGTCGAGTATGGAGCTGGAAGAATTGTTTCCACTAAAAAAGATACTCTGATTGAAGTCGTTTTTCCGGGCCAGGGAAAATGCCAGGGTATAACTCACCAGCCCTTGCTTTACTTCCTTCCCTTTGCTCATATTCAAATGGGTAAAGGAAATTCCCATATTTGGGATATTGACAGCCGCATTACCGACTTTGTTCTCATTTCCAATATAGGTCGATTTTGTTGTCCAGTTGTTGAAACCCAGGCCGAACAGATAGGAGTTGCTGCGGTAGAAGCCCAGTCCGGCCGGATTCCCGTTTATTACGCTCAGATCGCCCCCAAGGGTATTCATGGTCCCGGCCATTCCCAGGCTGCGCGGAGTTCCGAACAATTTTTGATAGCTGTAACGCAAAACATCTTCTTCATTTTGGCCAAAAGCCAGCATGACGGTCAGCACGCTTGTGCTGAGGAGAATGCCCCTTTTCATCAGCGTCCTCTATGTGGGGTTGTGCCCCCGTTTCCGGAAGGCCGTGATGGGGATGGAGAGGGGCTCGGACTCGGATTCACGTTAGGCTGCTGTGAAGGAGGAGCTGGTTGTGGTGAAGGAGCCTGCGGGCGGGGTTGCGGTTGCGGAGCCGGTCTTGCTTCGGGCTGCACTTGTGGGCGTTGGGGTTCCGGAGCCGGCCTGGCTTCGGGTTGTACTTGTGGCCGTTGTGGTCGGGGAGTCGGTTTTGCCTCAGGCTGTACTTGTGGTTGTTGCGGTTGTGGAGCCGGTTTATCTTCTGGTTTTACGACAGGGCGCTGGGGTGCAGGTGTCGGAGTTGGAGTAGGTCGGGTTTGTGGATTTTGGGGTTGTGTAGCGGGACTTGTTTCCGGTTTGGCGGGAGTTGGTTTGGTACGTTGTATCGGCCCGCCTTCGGTTGGTTTTACAGCAGGTACGCCATCAGTTCCGCGTAATACCGGAGGGTTTGTAGTTGGCTGGGCTTCATTTCCTGGTTTAAAAACCGGCTTTACGGGCTCGGTGGTAATGGGCGATCTTCCTCTCCCTGTTCCGGTACCCGAAGGGTTGGTCGGAAAAATGGTACCCCGCGAGAAACGGGGCTGATGGGTGTAGCCTGATCCTAAAGAAATCGTTCCCGGGTTGTTGTTAGGGTTGTAGTTGTATGGGTGGTGATATCCATAACCCGGATTATATCCGTACCAGGGACTGTATCCATATCCATAATAAGGTGTATATCCATAGTAGGGCGTGTATCCATATCCCCATGGGTTGTAGCAGCCTCCAAAAGGAATATATCCATAAGGATAATAAGAGAAGGACATTCCCCAACCCCAGCCGTGGTGGGGTGAATAGATCATACCAAAACCGGGCTGGCAACCAAATGCAGGGGCCATTCCCCAGCTGTTATATCCATTGTAACCGTTGTAGCCGGAATTGTAGCTATTGCCGTAATAGTTGTTGGTAATGTTCGAATAAGCAGGATTGGAATACGTGTATTGTTGGTTCGAATAGTTGAGTTGTTGGTTTGAGTCGGGAGCGGGATAATTGGTATTTGCGCCTGTAGCCTGGTAACGGTGGTATGTGGCGTTGGGATTTGGGGTATTGCTTCCTGTTTCGTAATGGAAGCCATCTTGCTCCGGCTCTTCGGCATCTTCTTCCGTTACTTTTTGGGCAAATGACGGAGAAAAGTAAACATCATCTGTTATGTTATCCGTTCTTGAGTATTTTTGCGAGGCACAAGAAGTGGCGAACAGGATAATGGCGGAATAATAAAAGAGCTGTTTCATGATAATTCCCTTACCGGTTTTAAACGAACTACTAAGAAAAATACAACAATTATTCCAAAGGAATAAAGCATATGGAGAATAAGAAGGTAAAACGTGAGGATGACTATTCAGAATGGTACAATAATTTGGTAAAAAACGCAGACCTGGCGGAGCACAGCGCTGTTCGTGGCTGTATGATCATTAAACCATATGGATATGCCATCTGGGAAAAAATGCAGCAGGAACTGGACAGAAGATTCAAAGAAACCGGACACAGCAACGCCTATTTCCCCCTTTTTATTCCTAAATCATTTTTGAGCAAAGAGGCACAGCATGTTGAGGGCTTTGCCAAGGAATGTGCCGTGGTGACCCACTATCGCCTGAAAACGTCGGACGACGGGTCAGAAGTCGTGGTTGATCCCGATGCAAAACTGGAAGAGGAACTCATCGTTCGCCCCACTTCTGAAACCATCATTTGGAGTACCTATAAAAACTGGATACAATCGTACCGGGATCTACCTCTTTTAATAAACCAATGGGCCAATGTTGTTCGTTGGGAAATGCGTACCCGTTTGTTTTTGCGCACCACTGAATTCCTTTGGCAGGAGGGGCATACCGCACATGCAACGGCTGAAGAAGCCATTATAGAAACCAAACAAATGTTGGATGTGTATGCCGAGTTTGCTGAAAATTTTATGGCTGTTCCGGTTATTAAGGGGGTAAAATCGGCTAACGAACGTTTTGCCGGTGCGCTTGATACCTATTGTATTGAAGGCATGATGCAGGACGGGAAAGCCCTTCAAATGGGCACCAGCCACTTTTTGGGTCAAAATTTTGCCAGGGCTTTCGATGTTAAATTTACGAGTAAAGAGGGGGTCCTGGATTATGTTTGGGCCACCTCATGGGGGGTGTCGACCCGTTTAATGGGCGCCCTGATCATGGCACACAGCGATGACGACGGGCTTGTCCTGCCACCGAAACTTGCCCCCATACAGGTTGTGATCGTGCCTATTTACAAGAACGAAGAACAACTTGAAGCGTTAAACAAAAAAGCGGCTGAGATCAAAAAATCGCTGGAGGCTAAGGGAATTTCTGTGAAATACGATAATCGGGATACGTTTAAACCCGGCTGGAAATTCGCGGAATATGAATTAAAAGGTGTTCCTGTTCGGATCGCAATGGGCCCCCGTGACCTTGAAAATAATACTGTAGAAGTAGCCCGCCGTGATACCAAAGAAAAGGAAACCCTGGAGATGGTGGACCTGGCGAATAAAGTACAGCATCTGTTGGAGAATATCCAAAAAAACATCTATCAAAAAGCCCTCGATTTCCGCGATGAATCGATCACCCTGGCCGATACATTTGAGGAGTTTGTAAAAATTCTGGATAGTAAAGGCGGATTTGTGAGTGCGCATTGGGACGGAACTTCCGAAACAGAAGAAAAAATTAAAGAACTTACCAAAGCCACGATTCGCTGTATTCCCCTGGATGCAAAAGAGAGCACCGGTAAGTGTATACTCAGCGGAAATCCATCACAGCGACGTGTACTATTCGCCCGGGCGTATTAACTTCGAGCTATGGCTAAAACAAAAATCCAGGAGATTGTTGGAATTCTTGAAACAAAATCCTGTGCAAAGCAACAGGCTTATCACGCCACCCTTGATGCCCTGAACGAATTTAAAAAGGTATTAAAAGGATATGAATCCAACCTGCAGGACCAGGTTAACGGGTTTAAAGACAAACTGGAGGTCGCCTACCGGGAAGCCGGAAAGTTCGAAGCCCATATGCAGTTTGCGGGCGACACCCTGGTATTGATGATGCATACCAATGTATTTGATTTTGACGCGACCCATTTCATCCATAAAATGAGGTATGTTAAAGAGGACAAAACACGGGAATATTGTGGCTTGATCCAGGTCTATAATTTTTTATCCGACTCCCTGAAATACCAGCGCTATCAGGATCAGGGCGTGTTGGTAGCCCGGATATTTGTGAACAAGGACGGCCATTTTTTTATTGATGGAAGAAGGCCTTTGGGCTTTTTGTACAATGATTTTGAAAACCTCATTATCAGCGAACAATACATCAATAATATCATTGAAGAGGCGATCCTGTTCTGCCTGAACTTCGACCTGATGGTTCCTCCTTTTGATATGGTAAATGTGATCAGCGTGGAACAGCAGGCTCTGGCCAGTTTCTCTTCCGGATTCCATACCACCAAACAATCGCTGGGCTTTCATATCAGCGCGCAGCACGAAGAATAACCTTTTCCTGCTATTTTTTACGATCGGTGACGTAATAAACAAGCTCTTTGAGGCTGTTTCTGCAAGGATTATCGGGCATTTCTTCGAGGAGATCCAGCGCCTTTTGGCGGTATTCTTCCATTTTTTGGATCGCATAACGGAGCCCTCCACTTTCTCGAACAAAGTCAATGACCTCGGCCACCTTCTTTTCGTCGGTGTTTTCCTTACGGATGATGTGGGTTATCGCGCGCCGGGTTGATTTATCGGCATGTTGAAGGGCATAGATCAGCGGAAGCGTGAGTTTTTTTTCGCGAATATCGATGCCGGTCGGTTTACCGATATCGTCTTCCCCAAAATCAAACAGGTCGTCTTTTATCTGGAAAGCGATACCTATCCATTCCCCAAATTGCCGCATTTGTTCGATCTGTTCTTTGCTCGCTTTTTGGGAGGCAGAGGCACCAATTGCACAACAGGAAGCAATGAGGGAAGCGGTTTTTTTACGGATGATCTCAAAATAGATCTCTTCCGAAAAATTAAGTCCCCGTGTTTTTTCTATTTGTAAAAGTTCCCCTTCACTCATCTGGCGAACGGAAACAGAAAGCAACTTGAGCTCGAAAAAATCCTCGTTTTCGAGGGAGAGAAGGAGTCCTTTTGATAAGAGGTAGTCGCCCACCAAAACGGCAATTTTGTTTTTCCAGAGGGCATTGATGCTAAAAAAACCACGCCTTTTATACGAGTCGTCGACCACATCATCGTGAACAAGGGTCGCCGTATGAACCAGTTCGACCAGCGCAGCACCGCGGTATGTTTTTTCTGTAATGTCGCCGAAAAGTTTGGAAGAAAAGAGGACGAACATGGGGCGCATCTGCTTGCCCTTTCGCTTAACGATATAATTCATGATGGTGTCCAACAGCGAAACCGGCGACTTCATCGAGTCGCGGAATTTGCCTTCGAACACGCCCAACTCTTCTGAAATGGGTGCTTTTATTTTATCGAGCGCTTTGCTCATCGTTGCGCAAGTTAAGCAATGAAGGATAAAAGGCGGAATAAATCAGGATGCATAATCCGTAAGGTTTTTTGTGTCGTATATGTATTTTATAGAAGGATTAACCCGCCCCACTTTAAATTCGTATTTATGAAAATAATTTATTCTATTCTCATGTTTGCTTTTTTTCAGGCACTAAGCTCCTGCGTTTCGAATAAGGAAGAGGACCTGCCTAAGAACCCAAACAACTGTGATACCCTTGCCATGTCCTATGCTGGAGATATCGCCTCCATTTTTCAAAATAACCGCTGCCTGGATTGTCATAGTACCCAAACCGCAACTGCC
>JAKFCJ010000091.1:0-4071 GCA_036676705.1 Bacteroidota bacterium | reverse complement strand
GTCTTTACGCACCAAAGATCCACCTGCCACCATCGCATGGGCACCGATCTTTACAAACTGATGCACGGCGCAGGTTCCGGCAATGTAAACATAGTCCTGCACAATAATATGTCCGGCCAATTGTACCGAGTTGGCAATGATCACATGGTCACCGATCACGCAGTCGTGGCCCACATGCACATAAGCCATAATCAGGCAGTTCGAGCCGATGATGGTTTTATTCTGGTCGAGGGCAGTTCCTTTATTGAGGGTAACACATTCGCGGATCACGGTATTGTCGCCAATGATCAGCAGGCTGTCTTCTCCCTTGTATTTCAGGTCTTGCGGAACAGCAGAGATAACCGCACCCGGGAAAATTTTGCAGTTTTTACCGATCCGTGCACCTTCGAAAATGGTGACATTGGAGCCGATCCAGGTTCCTTCACCGATTTCTACGTTTTTATGGATGGTTACAAAAGGTTCAATAACGACCGTATCGGCAATTTTTGCCTGGGAGTCGACATAAGACAGGGGTTGTATCATCGGGTATTTCCTCTTTTTTGGTTCAGGTTAATAGGTGGATGTGGCAGAGCTGGGTTCTTCAACCGGGGCCCGGTCGCGAATAACCTGCGCCATCATTTCGGCTTCTATAACAACTTTATCGCCTACAAAGGCAGCTCCTTTCATTATGCATACTCCGCGGCGGATCGGTGCGGTAAGTTCCATGCGGATCACCAGGGTATCTCCCGGAACCACCTTATCCTTGAAGCGCACATTGTCGATCTTCATAAAATAGGTGCTGTAATTTTCCGGATCGGGCACATCGCTCAATACGAGGACGCCTCCTGCCTGGGCCATGGCCTCAACCATCAATACACCCGGCATGATCGGGTTACCGGGGAAATGTCCCGGGAAAAAATACTGGTCGGCTGTTATGTTCTTTACGGCAACAACTTGTGTACTGCTCAGTTCGATCACTTTATCCACCAGTAAAAAGGGGAACTTATGCGGCAAAAGTTGCGAAACGGCAACATGGTCCAAAACAGGTTTTTTGTTCGGGTCGTATTGTGGCACATTGGCCTTACTGCGCCGTTTTTTGATCAAAGCTTTGATCTTTTTGGCAAAAGCCACGTTGGCGGCATGCCCGGGACGAGCAGCCATGACCTGCGCTTTTATCGGCATCCCGATAAGGGCCAGGTCGCCAATAAGGTCAAGCAGCTTGTGACGGGCAGGTTCGTTCTGGAAACGCAGTTCCACATTATTCAAAATGCCTTCTTTACGCACCTCAACGCTGGGTTTATTGAACAACTCGGCCAGGTGGTCGAGTTCGTTTTTTTCCACTTTACGGTCAACGATCACGATGGCATTGCTCAGGTCTCCGCCTTTGATGAGGTTGGCCTTTAAGAGGGCTTCGAGCTCATGCAAAAAGCAAAAGGTGCGGCTTGAGGCTACTTCATCTTTAAATTCTTTCAGGCTGGTTACCGAGGCGTGCTGGGAACCTAAAACCGGGGAGTTATAGTCCACCATGACGGTCAGCCGATAATCATCCAATGGCATGGCGATCATCTCAACCCCACGTGGTTCATCCTGGTAGGCGATATTATGCGGTACGATAAAATATTCGCGTTCGGCTTCCTGTTCAACGAGTCCGGTGCGGTTAATTTCACGAACGAAAATTTCGGCGCTTCCATCCATGATCGGAATTTCCGGACCACTTAACTGGATCAGGGCATTATCGACTTCTGAACCCACCAAAGCGGCAAGTATATGTTCCACGGTGTACACCTTGGCACCGTGTTTTTCGAGGGTAGTTCCCCTTGAAGTATCAACCACCAGGTCACAATCGGCTTCAATGATGGGATGTCCTTCCACATCCATACGCTGAAATTTGTACCCGTGATTTTCCGGGGCGGGCAATACCACCATCAGGGTATCCGTTCCGGTATGGAGCCCGACTCCCCTAAATTCGATCTGGGCTTTTAATGTAGTTTGTTTCACAGCTTATCCTTTTTCGTTCAACGCTTTACGAAGTGCCTCAACCTCCAATTGCAAGGCATGCAACTTCTTATCCATCTCAGGCAAATTTCGGAAAACTGCCTGCGATTTTAAATGATCTTTTAATTCAATGACCGGAGAACCCATCCAGCTTTTATTTTCTTCTTTTATGGAGCCCAACAACCCGCTTTGCGCGGCAATTTTGGTCCCGTCGGCGATCACCAGATGTCCGGCTATACCAACCTGGCCGCCAACAACCATTTGTTTACCCAGTCGCGTGCTTCCTGCCACGGCCGATTGTCCCGCGATAACCGTATTCTCACCGATCTCCACATTATGGGCGATCTGGATGAGGTTATCCAGTTTGGAACCTTTTCGTATGATGGTGCTGCCCATGGTAGCCCGGTCGATGCTGGTATTGGAGCCGATCTCTACATGGTCTTCGATCACCACATTGCCCAACTGCGGAATTTTAGAATAGGTTCCGTCAGGCTGGGGAGCAAAACCAAATCCATCCGAACCAATAACGGCGCTTGCATGGAGCATACAGTCCGCCCCGATTTTACACTGGTGGTACACGATAACACCCGGATACAACACGGTATTGCTGCCGATCTCCACATTTTCGCCCAGGAACACATTCGGGTATATTTTTACGTTGGTCCCGATCTTGCAATTTTTGCTGATATAGGAAAAGGCCCCAAGATAAAGTCCTGCGCCAATGCTGCAGTTTTCCCCGATAAAAGAGGGCTCTTCAATGCCTACCTGGGTATTGGCCTGTCCGGCATATTGGGAAAGGATCGTTGTAAATGCCGCATAAGGATCATCCACCCGGATGAGGGTAGATTTCACCGGTTTTTCCAGTTTCAGGTCGCGACGAACCAACACAATTCCCGCAGCCGTTTCGTACAAAAAGCTTTCATATTTCGGGTTGGCTAAAAACGACAAGGCTTTGGCGTGACCTTCTTCAATTTTAGCCACCGAATCAACGACCGTGTCCGGGTTCCCTTCCAGGGTTCCTTTGAGTAACTGACATAAGGCTGCGGCGGAAATCTGCATGAATGAAATATTAGCGCAAGTTAGCTATTTGTAATAACATAGAAAGTGCTTGAGCACACTGCCTTTTAGCGCCTTGAGGTTGTAATTGTCGGAAGCCTCGGCAATATCGACCACTTCCCCGTTTTTCATGAGCAGGGAAATGCCCTGGGTATGACTGTCGTAAGCCTTGTTTTCCAGCTTGCCGGCATACACAAAATAGCGGGCTTCTTTTTCGTTTAAGTCGAGTTTTTGCATGATGATCTCCCGCTGTGCCTGGATTTCTTCTTTGCTGAACCCCGTTTTTTGAACCTGGATTTTGGGCAGGTGGCGGTAGATGAGGTTTTTGCACAGTTGGCTCAGGACCTTATCCTCATGGCTCATCCATACTTTGATCGCGCTCATTACATCGTTATCATCCAACAAAGCAAAACGGTCAAGCAGTTCACGGCTATGGATAAAGGCCTCTTTTCCCGGATTTTCATACAGGAAAAAGTGAAAAGCAGGGGTGGCAAAAAGCTCTTCACCCCGGGAGGCGAGTTCCTTGGCACGTTGGAGGATTTTTAATAAAAGTTCTTCAGCCGCCACTACCGTTTTATGGAGGTATACCTGCCAGTACATGAGGCGGCGGGCGATGATAAATTTTTCGATGGAATAGATGCCTTTTTCCTCCACCACCAACTCGTCATTCACCACATAAAGCATTTTGATGATGCGATCCGAACTCACGACCCCCTCGGAAACACCGGAATAGAAGCTGTCGCGCCGCAGGTAGTCGAGGCGGTCCATATCCAGTTGGGAAGACACCAGCTGATGCAGGAAATGTTTTTTGTAGGAATCCGTGAAGATGGAAATGGCCAGGTCAAGCCGCCCTTTGAAGTCGGTATTCATCTGGCGCATCATGGCTAAAGAGATGTCTTCATGATGCACCCCATACACAATGGTTTGTTCGAGGGTATGCGAAAAAGGACCGTGGCCGATATCATGCAAAAGTATGGCGATACAAGCCCCTTCAGCTTCCTCTTCATCAATGTCAACCCCTTTGATGCGCAGGTTGGTAAT
>JAKFCJ010000090.1:0-8173 GCA_036676705.1 Bacteroidota bacterium | reverse complement strand
GTCGGGCAGCTTACATATCTATTATGAGTCTTTTCAGAACGAGGATGACGCGATCGAAGCCTGCATTCGTGGTCAGTTTGGGGAGATACGCTTTGCCTGCAAACGTATCCAGGAGATCCCGAAAGATGAACGCCATCATTCCAAGACCCTGTATGCTGCTTTGGAAGACGATCCGCTCTCCTTAGCGAATCCATTTAAAATTTAATTGATTCATAACCAGAAGGATACAAAGTATTTTCTAAAGACAGAAATCCGGACTTTCCCCATCGGCGTATCTCTCTCCAAACAACGAAATACTTTATGAAAACTTCAATGAAATCTTTACTCATTTTGCCTTTAATGGCTGTGTTGGTGCTCAGTTCCTGTAAAAAAGACGAGGATGAACCCGTGGCGATGAAAAGCAAAACGTTCAGCTATGCGTTTAACACCGGACAAGTCGGCGCCGGAACCGAGTACGATGGTAGCCATGCCAAAAACCTTACGGCCATGATCACCCTCGACGAATTGAGCGGAGGAAAAACCAAAGTAACCGTGAGCCTCATGAACACCATGAACGGAGAAAAGTACATGGTTCACTCCCATGATGCGGCCGACCCAATGACCACCCCAAATGGTACTCCGTATAATGAAAGTCCGAATGCCAATGTTCTCGTAGGAATGGTAAGCGGAAACGGCGGAACTGCCAGCTTCAGCCAGGAGTCGAACATGTCGTTCGAGGCACTGACGACCCAGTATAATGGTTTCTTTGTGGTGCATGATCCCCTGCAGCAGGTTTCAACTACCGACCTGAGCACCTACCTGATCGTGGCGGCTTTTGCGAGGTAAAAGCTGTAGGCTATAGGCTGTAGGCTGTAGGAGTTATGCCTATGGCTTATAGCTTACAGCCTATAGCTTTTTTTATCCTCTCAGCCTTAGAAAGTCATAAATCTCGACCTGAGAACGGATCGATGGCAGGCTATGCGGTTTCTTCAGGTTCATCTGATCCTTGCCGATGATCCTTGCTTTGATATTGTCTTTCCATTGAATATCAAACAGCTCAAAAAGTTCTTTTTTCAGGTCGTAATCATAAACAGGATAAGCACTTTCAATACGCCGGTCGAGGTTACGGCTCATCCAGTCGGCCGAACTCAGGTAAACCCGGGTGAAACCATCATTATGAAAGATGAAAAAACGCGAATGTTCCAAAAACTTATCGACGATGCTGATGGCTTCTATATTCTCGCTCTGGCCCGGGATCCCCGGAACGAGCGCACAAATACCCCTTACGATAAGCCGAATCTTCACTCCGGCATTGCTCGCTTCGTACAGTTTGTTGATCATTTCCATATCAACCAGGCTGTTCATTTTGGCATCGATAAAGGCGGTCCGGCCCTTTTTGGCGTTCCGGATTTCCACCTCAATCATTTTCAAAAATTCCTTCTTCATATAAAAAGGAGAAATGAGCAAATGCGAAAATTTGTATTGAATGCGGGGAAAGTTTTTGATAAAACTAAAGACCTTGATCACATCCCTGGTTATCCTCGTATCTGCCGTAAAAATGGCCGTATCGCAATACAACCGGGCAGTTCGTCCATTGTAATTCCCCGTTGAAAGATGGGCGTAATGCACGGTGCGGTTATTCTCCCTCCGGAAAATAACACAACATTTTGCATGGATCTTATAGGTCGGTCCGCCGAAGATCACCGTGGCCCCTACTTCCTGAAGTTTGTTTGTCCAGTACAGGTTGGATTCCTCATCAAAACGTGCCTGCAATTCCATCACCACGGTCACTTCCTTCCCGTTTTTTACGGCATTGATAAGGGAGTTGACGATGTTGCTGTGTTTGGCTACCCGGTAGAGGGTAATTTTGATGGCATAAACACTGGGGTCGATGGCCGCTTCCCGTAAAAAACGGATCACATAATCGAAACTCTGGTAAGGATGATGCACCATGACATCCTTCTTTTTAATTTCATCGAACAATACCCGCGTACGTTCAAAACGTTGTATGGGAACGGGTTTGATAGGCTCATACCAGAAATTATCCCCCCCGACCTTTGGGAAATCAAAAAAATCTTTAAAATTATGGTAGCGCCCTCCGGGAATGATGGACTCTTTTGAAATTCCTGCCCTTTTAATAATAAAAGTGAGCAGATCGTCCGGCATTTCTTCGTCATAAATAAACCGGACCAATGCCCCTTTTGGCCGTTCCTTCAGCGATTTTTCCAGTTTGGAGATCAGGGATCCCGGTAATTCCAGGTCTATGTCAAGCTCTGCATCCCGGGTAAGTTTGATGGTATAAGCTTCAAAAACATCATAATTAAAAAAGGAGAATATTTCCGGCAAACTGATCCGGATAACATCGTCGAGCAGCATGATATAGGTATTTCCATCCTGGGAAGGCAGGATAAAAAACCGGTTCAGCACTTCGGAGGGCACCTCAACAAGGGCGAATTTCGGTTTCAGGCTATGGTCGCTTTTCGACATTTTAACAGCCAGGTAGATCGATTTATCCCGGAGAAATGGAAATTCGCGCAGGTGATCGAGCATAACCGGGAACAAAAAAGAAAGGACTTCCGATTTGTAATATTCCTTCACCTTTAGACGCTGGGTATTGCTCAGCTGGTGTTCGTTAACGATAAAGATCTTTTGTTTCGCTAAACCCGTAATGATCTGTTCTTCAAATATGGCGTTAAAGCGGTCCTGCTGCTCCACGACCCGTTTTTGAATGGTATTTACCAGAGCGGCCGTTTCCCGGTATTCTTTGAGCTTTTGTTTTTTCTGATACTTGAGCAGCCTTCTGACAGATGCCACCCTGACCCGGAAAAACTCATCCATATTCGAGGAAAAAATAGCCAGGAATTTCATGCGCTCTGCCAGCGGAACCGAAGGGTCTTCTGCCTCCTGGAGCACCCGCTCATTAAATGAAAGCCAGCTTAATTCCCTGTCGGTATAGATGTATTCTTTTTTGTCCATATTCAAAAGCAAGGCTGCTTTATAAGGCGAAAATATTGCATGATGGCCGTATTCCATGTTAAATTTTTCCAATTTCTTTAATCTCATTGATTCCCTTGATGCAAAGGCCTATTTTTGCGGCCTCAAAATTTATGACGCTGATAAAATCAATCTCTGGAATCAGAGGCACTATTGGAGGAGAAGCAGGAGAAGGTCTGACACCCGTTGACATTGTTAAATTCACTACGGCCTTTGGTATCTGGCTCTCGCGTAACTCCGAAAGCAGAAAGATCGTAATTGGCAGAGATGCGCGGATTTCGGGTGAAATGGTTCGTCAGCTTGTTAGCGGAACCCTTCTGGGTATGGGCTATGATGTGATCGATCTGGATCTGTCGACGACCCCAACCGTAGAAATGGCCGTTGCCGAAATGGGTGCCGGAGGTGGAATTATCCTCACTGCCAGTCATAATCCCAAACAATGGAATGCCCTTAAGCTGCTCAACAGCAAAGGCGAGTTTTTATCGGCTGATAACGGCATTGAACTGCTCCGGATTGCTGATAACGAAAAACCCAGCTATGTGCCCGTTGAAAAAATAGGCAGCTACCAACGTTTTGACAACTATTTCGACAAACATATTGATGCCATTCTTGCACTGCCTTTGGTAGACGTAGAGGCCATAAAAGCACGCAAATTTAAGATCGTGGTGGATGCCGTGAATTCCACGGGCGGTATTGTGGTTCCCATGCTGCTTCGGAAGTTGGGTGTAACCACTATCCACGAAATTTTTTGTACCCCTGACGGGAAGTTCCCCCATAATCCGGAACCCCTGCCCGAACATCTGGGCGCCATTTCAGGAGAAGTAAAATTTTTAAAAGCTGACCTGGGCATCGTGGTCGACCCCGATGTCGACCGCCTGGCCATTGTGAGCGAAGACGGCTCCATGTTCGGTGAAGAATATACCCTGGTTGCCGTTGCCGACTATGTCCTTACCCATACTCCGGGAGCCACGGTGAGCAATTTATCCAGCTCCAGGGCCCTGCGGGATATCACCGAAAAACATGGTGGGGCTTATTATACCTCGGCCGTTGGCGAAGTGAACGTGGTGGAGCAAATGAAGGAAGTAAAAGCCGTTATTGGCGGGGAAGGCAATGGAGGAATTATCCTTCCTGAATTGCACTACGGACGAGATGCTCTTGTTGGTATCGCTTTGTTCCTCTCCCACCTGGCCCGATTCGGGAAAATGTGCTCCTTTTTGCGCGAAACTTATCCCGACTATCATATCGCCAAAAAGAAAATTCAATTGGAAGAAGGCATGGACCTGGATAAGATCCTCAGCAACATTTCCACTAAATATGCCGCCCAGCCGCAGATCACCATCGATGGATTAAAGATCGAATTCGACAAGGAATGGGTACACCTGCGTAAATCGAATACGGAGCCCATCTTCCGGATTTATGCCGAAAGCCAGAGCGAAAGCACCGCCAATACGCTTGCCGATAAACTTATTTCAGACATCAAAGAACTGCTCAACGCAAAACGTTAAGCACAAAACCCAATATTTATGGCACTTCAGTGTGGTATCGTAGGACTTCCAAATGTGGGTAAATCCACCCTTTTTAACTGCTTAAGCAATGCCCGTGCACAGGCGGCTAATTTTCCTTTTTGCACGATAGAACCCAATATCGGGGTGATCACGGTACCCGACGAACGCCTCACCGAACTCGAAAAACTGGTCAAACCCCAACGTGTGGTTCCAACGACTATTGAGATCGTGGACATCGCCGGCCTCGTAAAAGGAGCTTCAAAAGGCGAAGGACTTGGTAACCAGTTTTTGGGAAATATCCGCCAGGTTGATGCCATCATTCACGTGGTGCGTTGTTTCGACGACCCCAACGTGATCCATGTCGACGGATCTGTAAACCCGGTGCGCGACAAAGAAACCATCGATACCGAACTGCAACTGAAAGACCTGGATACGGTCGACAAACGGATCGTCAAGGTTGAAAAACAGGCCAAATCCGGCGACTCCATTGCCAAAAGAGAGTTTGAACTGCTCAAACGCATCAAGGACACCCTGAATTCGGGTGTAAATGCCCGGGTGGTGCAGCCTCAGAACGAGGACGAAAAGAAGTTGATGAAAGAGTTCCAACTGCTTACCACCAAGCCTGTTTTGTACGTATGCAATGTGGACGAAAGCGGACTCAATGGAAACGAACATACCGAAGCCTTTAAAAAATCAGTAGCCGATGAAAATGCCGAGATCCTGATCATCAGCGCTGCCATCGAAGCCGATATCATGGAACTCGACAGCTACGAAGACCGCATGGCCTTTTTAGCCGATTATGGATTAAAAGAAAGCGGTGTAGCACGCCTCATTAAAGCTAGTTACCGCCTGCTCAACCTGGTTACCTATTTCACCGCCGGTGTCCAGGAAGTGCGTGCATGGACCATCACCGAAAACACCAAAGCCCCGCAGGCCGCTGCCGTCATCCATACCGATTTTGAAAAAGGTTTTATCCGCGCGGAGGTGATCAAGTATGATGATTTTCTCAAATATGGCTCTGAAGCCGCTATCAAAGAGGCGGGTAAAATGGGCGTTGAGGGGAAAGACTATGTGGTGCAGGATGCGGATATTATGCATTTCCGCTTTAACGTATAGCTTTTGGACAATGGACCATAGACCATGGACCAAAGCTGATTGGGGTGTTGTAGGGAAGATTGGAGGACATAACACCAGGGGCCGTCATCCTGAGCCTGCCGAAGGATAGGCCGAACGAGAACCCCAGCCCATACCCCCTCTCGACTCGCCATGTAGTTAGTACTCATTCTTAATTTCCGTTCGGCGGCTCGAACTGACTTAACTACCAGAACCCATAACCCATAACCCTTTCCAGCTACCTTAAAAACTACCAAAGGTTCCACCCTGACCCGGGTTAACGGGCGTGGTGGCCCCCACCCCACACGGAAACACCACCCCCGCAATCCTCCTCCTCCATTCCGCTTGTTGCTTCACTTTATCCAACCTCAATTGCTCTTTGATCTCAAAGCGGTAGAAGTCAAGTTCGGCCTGCATATCCTCCTTTTTGCCTTTGGCTTTTCGTTTCATGAATTTCTGCAAATCGGCTTCCTCTCCTTTTTCCAGGTTGAGCGTATAGGTTTGCGGATCGAGTTTATTGATCTTTTGCCAGTAGAAATCTTCTCCTTTATAGGCGATCACCACAAAGCGGTAGTTCAGGTTGGCATTGAGTTTTTCCTTCCAGGCGCCGTCCTTTTTGAGCACACGCTGAAAACTGCTCAGGGAATCGGGCAAGAGGTAGAGCATAACGCGGTCGAAGGAGTCTTCCTGGTTAACAATAAACTCAACAGGACTATACGTTAAGGTGGCTGTTTTTCCATATACAGGGTCGGTATAGCTCATGCTTTCGCGATTTACGGTAGCGGCAAAAACATACTGATCCAGGTTTTTCCAGCCGGGCGTGCTGACATCAACGGCGTAATACTCCGGTAAAGGTTCGTTGCAATATGCTACGCCTCCGATTTGCCGGTAAGCATCCTTCAAGTTTCTACAGAGTTCATCTTTGAACACCTGGACTTCCCGCAAAGCATCTTTCACAGAAAAGGCCAGTCGTTTTTCCATGGCCACATTTTGCAGGCTGTCAAGCTCGCGGTAATGCGCCTGCCAGGTTTTTTCGGTGGCTTCTTTCCAGGCTGTTTGTTTGTTTTCGTATCGGGCCAGGAGTTTTTGCCGGAGTTCTGAACTGATCCTAACTCCTCCTTCTTTTCTCAGGTAAAACTCCCGGAACTTTTCCTTCTGGCTACCCTTAGCCAGTTGCATGCAGAGGCTGTCGACCTCCCACATTTGCCAGTCGAGGTGGTTTAAATAAGCCAACAAATATTTGGGCTCACAGGTGCCATGGATATAGCGCATCCTTTCTTCAAAGCCTTTAGTAGCTAAAAGGGTATTATCGAATTCCTTATTCCAGAAGGCTTTGATCCGGGAGGGGTCGATTTCGAATATTACGCGATTGTCTTCGTCGAGAGCCGCAGTTGTATCCGATTCAGCTGCCTGCACAAGCGTTGAAGCAAATTGAAAGGGCGATTCGGTGCCATTATTTGATTCTGGTATTATTTGCTTTTGTGTTCCAGACGGAACATCTCTGTGAGGAACAACTCTGTTTGGCTCATGGTACCCCGAAAACGAATAATAAATGCTGTCGGTATAGCTTTTATCCTTGATGTTTTCTCCCAAATCTTTAAGTGTTGGAATAAAGTACTCGGGATAAAAATCAAGCTGCGCCATGGGTATGGAGGGCAAGTCCTCATTGATCTTAACCGGGTTCACCCAGTTAATGGTTCCGTCTTCAAGAATTTCCCCATCAAAAAGCATCATGTTCGGATTGACCTCTTCGCTGGGGATCAAAACGCTCACTTCCTTTTTCCAATACAGTTCCTTTTCTCCATCAAAAGCCCGTACAGAAAACATGCCTGCACTTTGAAGGAGCTCGCAGTTGCTGGTGGTGGATAAGCCTGATTTAACGATGTCGAGATCGGTCAGGGCTTCCTGGATCTGGATCTCTATGGATTTACTTTCCGTGTCAAAAGCGCCGGCCGGGATAGCCAGCATCATTCCCCCTGGGGTTTCTAAGATCGTATCGGTTTCGGTATTTATCTGAACCTTAGTTACAGGCAGAGAAACTTCAACGGCTTCAAAATGGGTAATGTCCGCAACTTCCTTTTTATCCATCCATAAAAAGACAGAAACACCCAGGATCAGCGCCACGGCCACGATGATACTGATCCAGGAAAGGGTCTTCATCAATCGGATATGGCGGATCTTTTGGGCGATCTCCCCTTTTAAACCCATACGTTGCAGCTGTTGGGTGAGGTCTTTTTGGATGAAAAATTCCTTCCTTAAAGCAGGGTCATTCGCCAGGTCTTTTTCGAAGCCGGCTTTTTCTTCAGGTCCCATTTCGTTCAGGAGGTAGCGGTCGATCTTTTCGGTATTCGTTTCCATCTCAGTTGGTGCTTAGGAGTGAATAATTGGCTTTGGCTTTTTCCAAACAGCGGTACTTTTGGTTTTTGGCCACTTTGTCGTTTCGAAAACCGAGTTTTTTTGCGATGACCTCAAAACTGAGCCGGTGGTAATAAAAGAGCACAAGCAACTGCCGGCATTTTTCACCGAGCTGTTCCAGGGCCGTTTCTGCCCGGGTTTGTTTTTCTTCCGCCAGTCCCGGGTCC